>PCSG01000257.1:3499-6809 GCA_002772195.1 Desulfobacterales bacterium CG23_combo_of_CG06-09_8_20_14_all_51_8
CCGGACGGATATGACGCCATGGTGCCCGCCGTGGACATGTCGCCGGGAACCAAACCCGCCTTATCGGAATTGCGCATCGCCTGGTCGGACAATTTCGGAGACGTCCCTGTTTCTGAAGATACGCGCAAGGTGCTGGCGCAGTTTATCGGTAAGCTTGCGGAAAGCGGCTGCACGGTCAAAAAAATCAACCCCGACAACTTTGATTTCCTGGAAGCCTGGGAAACCTGGGGAAAAATGGTCGACCTTCAAATCAATGTCAATATCCCGGGACCCGCGCGATTTTTCATGTATGCCCTGGGCGGCGTAGAGCGAAGCAAATCCCCCCTGCTCCAGATGGTCTATCCCGCCACCTATGATAAATTCATCGAAACCAGTTCCCGCCGGGAAATCCTGATCTCGCATCTGGAACAATTTCTTATGGAATGGGACGTATTTATCTGTCCGGTCGCCACCCGGCCCGCCTATGAACATCATGAGCCCAATGACGTGATACTCGGGTTCAATATTTATGATGATCCGATCATGGTGGATGAGCACGAGCTGAATTACTGGACGGCCAATTGCGCTTACACAACCCCCTTCAACACCACCGGCCATCCCGCGGTCACGATCCCGGCCGGGTATTCCAAAGACGGGATGCCCATCGGCCTGCAACTGGTGGGCCGCCGCTGGCATGATATGGAACTGCTTGAAATCGCGGAAATGATCGACGCCGTGGCCGGGGCTTACAAGACGCCGGCGGGGTATTAGCGCTACCAGATCACCCAACGCCAATCTCCTTGACAAAAAGGCTTCCGGAGCTTATTCTTTAAGCACATCCAAAAAAGAGAAACGTCTGCTCTTTTTTATTATTTCAACCATTTTTCTTAAAGGGGGCGAAACGGCTTCGACGGGGATATAGAAGCAAAGGCTGCATACCGAGTTTCTGCTGACTCGTTAAACAGGCGGAAAAAACATAATCGCAGACGATTATAACTACGCCGTAGCCGCTTAGGCTACAGCCGTCCAGCCGGATAATGCCTGCGGATCCGGTATGGGCGTCGACTAGCAGGAAAGCCGAACCCGAGTGCCTGTATAGGGCAAGGTTAAATTTTACAGGATAGTGACTGAAGCATCCTGCCTGAAGGAGTCGTCAGCCGCGAAAATCAAAATTCAGGATATGTATGTAGATGCCCTTGTGGAATGTTTTCGGACGCGGGTTCAACTCCCGCCGCCTCCACCAATTATATTCAATTATATTCAATAAATTGTTTCAAATTTTACCCGCTACTGAAATGTGTAGCGGATATGTAGCTTAATTTATTTTTCTCAACGAACAGACTCAATGCATGGAACTATATCAACTTGATATTTTTTGCTGTTGAGCTTTGCTTGATAAGTCAAAATTTCTGTTGGAAAATTGCCCACCCATTTCAATATTGTTTTTTTATCGTCCTCACTAATAAGAGCACCGAACACCACTCCAGTTAATAAGGATGGTGAAAAGCAATAATGCTTTGGGCCTCCTTGACCTTTAGGCTTTAAAATTCTCCATTCCTTCTGATTTTCCCAGCCAATGAATTTAGTTAAAAGGACTTTTTGGGATGTCTCAGCGTTTATTCCTATTTCCATCATGTTGACAGTTGGATATTCGCTGCTGTAGATAACTTTGAATGCTTCCCAAAACAAACTGTTTTCGATTGAGGAGTCAAACTCAAGACAGAAACCACGATGTGAGTCTGCATATAAAGACCACATTATCAAGTTATCGTTAATTTCAGAAAGACAATATACCCCAATAGTTTTTATAAATTCTTTATATGTGTTTTTTAATCTTGTTTGATCCGTCAATAGCGGCTTCTTTCCTTTCATCAACTTCTTTTTTTCTTTTTTAGTTGCATGAGGGAATTTGATGTTCACTAAATCCTTTAAGTGTTTCTCCTTTTTCAAAGAACTTTCAACTCCAGTCAGTCGGGGCCTAGATTCGAAAGGATCATCGAACACAGTCGAATCTGAAGCAAAAATTTTCATTTTTGTAAATATGTCCTCAACACCCTCCGATTTCATAGACCGATATTTATATAAACGTTTTGGGGTGAAAGGTCGGACAGTTTCAATAAATTTTTTTAATTCTTTTTGATCCATAACCGTTTTAAATTCTCTTTAAAACCAAGACTATTGGCCAGAATAAGAAAAGTGTGAAAAGGGACGTTGTGAAAAGGGACGTGACTGAAAAGGGACGTGAAAAGGGACGTGAAAAGGGACGTTGTTGACTGAAAAGGGACGTTGTGAAAAGGGACGTGAAAAGGGACGTTGTTGACTAATTGTACAAAGTCAATCAAAAATTTATAGAGCATTATGAATTATAAATCAATTCAGCTTGTTTTTGTGACCCACTCCCTTTGCCTTCCCTGGATCTTCAATGACCCATTGAAGCATGACAGTCTCCTATTTCTTCCGTTTTTGCCATTCTTTAAACTCACCCGGTCGAAGCCGGTAACGGGCAAAATTCCCCTCATGCAATGCGTCAATTTCTTCCTTGGCGATCTTGAGAAAATGTGCCCGGTCATTCTCATATCGTGAGGGACGTTGTTGACTAATTGTACAAAGTCAATCAAAGATTTATATAAAATTCTGAATTATAAATAAATTTAGCTTATTTCATGACCCACTCCCTTTGCCTTCCTTGGATCTTCAATGACCCATTGAAGCATGGCAGGCTCCTATTTCTTCCGTTTTTGCCAGTCCTTAAACTCACGCGGCTTTCCCGTATGCAATCAGCCGCCGCTGCAATGTCCGGAGATTGATGCGTAGGCCCTGATTTTCAAGCCGTTCCTCTATTTCGCCAATCCGCCATTCATCAGGTCGGTCAGCAAGCAAAGTTTCAATGGGGTATAGATCTTTTTCGAAAATATATTTCGGCATTTTTTGTCGCGAAAAAAATTTTGCGCGACAAAAAAAACTTTTTATTTGTCGCAAGTCAAACTTTTATAACAAATTCACTGTCACGATTCAACCATTGAAGGATTAAAGCGGAAAAGGGACGGAAAAGGGACGGGAAAAGGGACGGGAAAAGGGACGGAAAAGGGACGTTATTGACTAATTGTACAAAGTCAATCAAAGATTTATATAAAATTCTGAATTATAAATAAATTTAGCTTGTTTCATGACCCACTCCCTTTGCCTTCCCTGAATCTTCAATGACCCATTGAAGCATGGCAGGCTCCTATTTCTTCCGTTTTTGCCAGTCCTTAAACTCACGCGGCTTTCCCGTATGCAATCAGCCGTCGCTGCAATGTCCGGAGATTGATGCATAAGCCCTGATTTTCAA
>PCSG01000257.1:6820-10834 GCA_002772195.1 Desulfobacterales bacterium CG23_combo_of_CG06-09_8_20_14_all_51_8
ATTTCGCCAATCCGCCACTCATCAGGTCGGAGCGGCATCGCCCTGGTCCATATTCACCCGTTTCTGAACGGCAAGGGCCAGAATCTCCCGTCTGCTTGTCTATCATCTTGAGGGCTGACTTGAGGCGACAAAACTTGCGATAAAACTTGCGACAAATTCACGACACCGCTTGCAACGCCCGGCTCCACCTCCGAATGAAAACAGCCACCCCGGCTTTGTCGAGTTCACCCCGGGCGACCGCCAGCACCCTCTCGGCGAAATCATCTTCCGGCGCATTTAAGTCGTAACCGTTCAAAGCCAGAAACACCAGAGCGGCCACCGCACCGACCCGTTTGTTGCCGTCAAGAAAGGGATGGTTCTTGACAGGGTGAAAGAGATAGGCGGCGGCCATTTCAAAAATATCCGTGTGCAGAAACTCCCCGCCATAGGTGGCGGGCGGCATGCCGAGCGCTGATTTGAGCAGTTCAATATCCCGGATGCCAGAAGCACCGCCGTAGCGCGTCACCTGATCCTGATGGATCTCCAGCACCTCGGCCAGGCTGAGAAACTTCATGAGCTACTCCGCCAGTTTCTTCAGCGCTTTGGGGTATCGGGCGTTGACCTTGTCGAGGGCGGCATTGAAAGCATCCTTGCGGCTTTTTCCCCTGACGGGTGAAAGAATCAGCACCTGGCCGTCGGTGGTGACGTCGAAGAGGGTATCTGCATCGGCCCCGAGAAGCTCCAGAACCGGTTTCTCGATCACCAGGGCCAGACTGTTTCCATGTTTGGTCAGAGTTTTGATCATGGCGGCCTCCAATATCTTTGGTTATAACAATGTGAATACAAAGATAGAACGAAAAATCTGCTTCGTCAAGAAAAACAGTAATCGCGTTGCAATTCCCCCTTACTCCCCCCTCAACCTCCCCCGGGCCATGGAAAAATAAATGCCCGCCGCGCACAGGAACGTAAAAATGACAAACACGATTTTGGCGCTCTTTAAAAACAGGGGCAGATTCGACGCGCTGATCTGCGCGCTGCCCATGATCAGGGTGAAGACCACCGTGGCGATGGCCATGGAAAGCATCTGGCCCAAGAGCCGCATGGTGGCTACAGCCCCGGAGGCGATGCCGAAATATTTTTTCTCCACGGCCCCCATGATGGCGTTCATATTGGGGGATGAAAACAGGGCGAACCCCAGCCCCAGCAGGCATAAAATCCCGATAATAGCCTCCGTGGACGTTTCCGGACCCAGGAACACGAGCCGCAGCAGACCCAGCGCGGTCAGTCCCATCCCGCAGGAAGCGATCCAGCGGGGTTCGATCCGGTCCGACAGCCGGCCCGCAAAGGGCGACAGCGCCGCCATGATCACCGGCTGAAACACCAGGATAAATCCGGCGGTCTGAGGGGGGAATCCCTTCACGTACTGAAGATAGAGGCTCATCAGAAAAGTAACGGCGAATGTGGCGGCATAATTGATCAAAGCCGCCAGACTGGAAAACGCGAACACCCGGTTGTTTTGAAACAGACACACATCAAACACCGGATACCGCACCGATGCCTGACGAACGGCAAAGGCGATAAGGCCGGCGACGCCTAAGCCCACTCCCAGAAACGCCACGGGCGCCGGCAGGAGCGACGCACCATAAATAAGGGCCACCAGAGACGGCCCATAGAGCAGGCTGCCGATTAAATCAAACTTATCCCCAGGCGCCCCCTTCCATTCGCCCCGCAGACAGGTTCGGGTGACAATGATGGAGAAAATCCCCAGGGGCACAACGGCCCAGAAAATACTCCGCCACCCGAAATGCTGGGTCATGACCCCGCCGGCGGTGGGGCCGACGGAAAGACCCACATACACGGCGGCCACATAGATGCCGATGGCCCGGCCCCGCCGGTGGGGAGGGAATACGGACGTCAGGATGGCCATGCCCGTGGTGATGATCATGGCGGCCCCCACGCCCTGAAGGACCCGGAAGGCGATCAGCATGAGAACGGACGGGGCCAGGGCGGACAGCGCCGATGACAGCACCAGCAGCATCAGACCCCGTGAAAAATATTTTTTCCGGCCGTAGATATCGGCGATTTTGCCCACAGGCACCAGAAACACCGCCGTGGACAGAAGATAAGCGGTGGAGATCCAGCTCAGCATAACGGCGCTGGCCGCAAAATCCGCCTGAATGTCGGGCAGGGCCACGTTCACCGCGGATATCATAAACGGGGCCAGAAAAGACGTCAGGGTGGCGACCGTCAGGGTCGAATTTTCAAGGAACCGGTTTTCCGGTTTTTTATTCTCCATGGGTATTTGGTTGACTCATCCTTTACAAATCGGCAGGTCCGTGTTATTTTCAGCCCGGATTGATGTATTTTCATCAAACAGGCATCCGAAAAATTTATCAGGAGTCTTCAATGGAGTTTATTAAAATCCGGTTAACAAACGACGTGGATCGCATGGGTTCCAAATTTGAAAAAACCCTTGCGGAAATGTTTAACACCATGAATCCCCTCTTTTCATTCGCCAAGAATTCCTGGAAACCGGCCCTGGATATTTTTGAAACCCCGGACGAGATTCTGATCACTGTGGAAATCCCCGGCGTGGATAAAGAAGATCTGGAACTGGAAATCAACACCCGGGCCATCCGCATCTCCGGAAAACGCATCCCATCGCCGGCTGCGGACAAGGGCCGGTACCGGCTGGCGGAAATTCAATATGGGGTATTTGAACGGATTCTCCGGCTCCCGGTCCTCATTGACCCGGAAAACGTCACGGCCTCCTTTAAAAAAGGATTGCTTCAGATTCAACTGAAAAAACTGACCCGTGAAACCAGCTATAAAATCCCCATTTCTGATGAATAACGTCCCGGGCCATATCCATTTACTGGAAAAGACAATCTTACCATTTCTATCTCTGGAGAACACTCATGAGTCAAGACCAGCCGACCGAAGCGTTTGCTGACAGAAAAATGCCTGAAATCCTGCCGATTCTTCCCTTGTTTGATGTCGTCATGTTCCCCAAAATGGTCCTGCCGCTGATTGTCCTGCAAAAGGAATCCATTCAGCTCATCGATGAAGCCATGTCCGGAAACCGGATCATCGGCACTGCCGCGTCCCGATCCACGGACCCGAAAATCGAATACACGCCCGACGACCTCTACTCCGTGGGGTCCAGCGCCCTGATTCTGAAAATGGCCAAAGTGGATGAAGACAAGGCCCAGCTCCTGCTTCAGGGCATGGGGCGGTTCAAAATTTCCGGATACAAATCCACCGCCCCCTATTTCCAGGCCCGGGTCGCGGAACTTCCCAGCGTCTGGACCAAGGACAAGAAAATTGAAGCCCTCATGGCCAACTTGGTGGCCCAGTATCAACGCATTGTGGAGCTGTCCACCGGCCTGCCTCCGGAAATCATCGCCATGGCAAAATCCCTGGAAGACCCGGACACCCTGGCGGACATGATCACGTCCACCATCAATTCCACCACTCCGGAAAAACAGGAAATTCTGGAAACCCTGGATGTCCGGAAACGCCTAAACAAAGTCACAAAAATGGTAAACTATCAACTGGAAATTCTAGAAATGGGCAAGAAAATCCAGACCCAGGTAAAAGGCGACATGGACAAGCAGCAGCGGGAATATTACCTGCGCCAGCAGATGAAAGCCATTCGGGAAGAGCTGGGGGAAAGCGACCAGGGCAATGTGGAAATCGAGGAATACCGCACCAAGATTGCCGAAAAAAACCTGCCGGAAGTGGCGAAAAAAGAAGCCGAGCGCGAGATCAACCGCCTGTCCCGGATGCATCCGTCATCCGCGGAATACACGGTGGCCCTGACCTATCTGGACTGGATCACCGAACTGCCCTGGAACGAAAGTTCCCCGGACAATCTGGATCTGGTAAAGGCCCAAAAAATACTGGATTTTGATCATTACGGCCTGGACAAGGCCAAGAAACGAATCCTGGAATACCTGGCCGTTCGCAAGCTCAACCCGAACATCAAAGGTCCGATCCTCTGCCTGGTGGGACCGCCCGGCACCGGAAAGACCT
>PCSG01000257.1:10851-10993 GCA_002772195.1 Desulfobacterales bacterium CG23_combo_of_CG06-09_8_20_14_all_51_8
GCCAACGCCCTGGGCCGGAAATTCATCCGCATCGCCCTGGGAGGCATCCGGGACGAAGCGGAAATCCGGGGGCACCGGCGCACCTATGTGGGGGCCCTGCCCGGCCGCATCATTCAAAGCATCCGCCGGGCCGGCACCAAAA
>PCSG01000053.1:0-327 GCA_002772195.1 Desulfobacterales bacterium CG23_combo_of_CG06-09_8_20_14_all_51_8
AACGGCCTTGGGCGGCGGCCTGGATTTCGGCAAGCACGGTCCTGATGTTTTGAGGGTCGAACGGGCCCTCTCGAAATCGGGCTTGAAGCTGTTCGCACACAAAACGGCTGGCGGATTCTCCATTGTCATGGCCGCCCAGGCCGTCGCAAACACTCGCCGCCAGGAAATCCGTATCCAGGGTTTTTGTCTGTTTCAAGGTATCCTTTTGAAACAGGTCCGTCCCCGATAGAAGGCAGTCTTCCTGCCGGTTCCGCGGGCCCCGCAGCATCGCTGAAAATACCGTGCATTTCATGGGCGGCTGTCCTGTATGAAATAATAAATAAAAAC
>PCSG01000053.1:348-2303 GCA_002772195.1 Desulfobacterales bacterium CG23_combo_of_CG06-09_8_20_14_all_51_8
AGCGACTCGAAAATTTAACCCCAAAGGGAAATGACGGATAAACCGGGTGTATCTTGACAGAAATGGCGCGAATATTCAACCTGGTTTTTGACGGGGTTTTTGACGGGTTTTTGACGGTGGAAAATGCCTAAAATGTAGTTGACATAAAAAATAATCAGCCTTATAAGTTCCAACCGTTTGGCAGGCTGGTGAAAACCCATTGCGATTAGGCGGTTACGTGGTGAATTGATGGATCTTTTTTTTATATCATTAGGGATCATTTCGGCGGGAGGGCTTTCAGCTCTTTTTATACAACGGCGTTTTACATTGATGAAAGCGGTCAGTGTTTTCGGCATCTCAACCGGCTGTTTAATAGGCTTGATCGCCGCCGGGCGAAACCTGTCAACAGATGCACCATCCTCGGCTTCCTTTGATTATCTGAAGGTATTTTCCCTTTCTTTTGCCATGGACGGCCTGTCCGCTTTTTTTCTGGTCGCCATTTATTTTGTTTCCCTTTTAGCCGCCATATACAGCTTTCATTACCTTAACGCGCCGGACAAAGCATTGCGAACCGCCATGAGTTACCTGTTCTTCAGCCTGTTGATCGCGTCCATGGCGCTGGTGGTGACGGCGGCCAATATGATTACTTTCATGCTCGCCTGGGAAATCATGTCCCTGTCGTCTTTTTTCCTGGTGATATACGACCATCACAAGCCTGAAAACCGTAAAGCCGGGTACTTGTATTTTGTTTTTTCCCATGTCGGGGCCATGTTTATTTTTTCGGCGTTGGGGTTGATCTACGGGTTTTCCGGGAGCTTTGAACTGGAAAGCGCAGCTAAACTCCCAGAAACGCTCAAAATAATCGTGTTTGTGCTGGCGGCTGTCGGGTTTGGTTCCAAGGCCGGTGTTTTCCCCTTTCACATCTGGCTGCCCCATGCCCATCCGGCGGCTCCCAGCCATATATCGGCCGTCATGTCCGGCGTGATGATCAAAACCGGTATTTATGGGATTCTTCGCATTTACTCCGTATTGGATTATCATGAACCGGTATTTGGTGAAATTCTGGTGGTCGCCGGCATGGTTTCCGGAATTCTCGGGGTGGTTTACGCCCTGGGCCAGCACGATCTCAAACGCCTGTTGGCCTATCACAGCGTTGAAAATATCGGGATTATTCTTATCGGCCTGGGCATCGGCATGATGGGCGTGTCCGCCAATAATCCGGTGATGGCGGTCCTGGGGTTCGCCGGTGGACTGCTGCATGTGCTGAACCATGCGGTGTTCAAGTCTTTGCTGTTCATGGGGGCGGGCATGGTTATCCAGAAAACCGGGCTCCGGTCCATCGACGCCCTGGGCGGACTGATGAAACCAATGCCGGTCACGGGCGTCACATTTCTGGTGGGGTCTCTTGCCATTTGCGGGCTGCCGCCCTTAAACGGGTTTGTGACTGAGTTCTTTATCTATCTGGGCGGATTCAAGGGGGCGGGCCTGGATCAGCTCTCCTTTATCCTGAGCGTGATGGCCATCCTCAGCCTGGCGGTGATCGGGGGTCTGGCACTGGCCTGCTTCACCAAGGTGATGGGCGTGGTTTTTCAGGGGGAACCACGAAGTCCGGAAGCCGGAAACGCGGATGAAAAAGATCCGGCAATGCTCGTCCCCATGCTGATACTGGCCGGTGTCTGTGTTCTGATCGGTGTATATCCCCGGATATTCATCCTGATGGCGGTCAAAGGCGTCGCGTCTCTCGAACTGGGATACGGACGGATTCCGCTGGACCACTTCACCGAGGTGGCCGGCAATATCACCCGGGCCGCCGCAGTTTTTCTGGGGATGTCGATGCTGGTGCTGGCGGTGCGGACCCTTATGTACCAGGGAAAAACAGTCACCCGTGCCCGAACCTGGGGCTGCGGGTTTACCCGGCCGACCGTTAAAATGCAATATACGGGTTCCTCCTATGCGTCGTCGATTCTGGCGTTTTT
>PCSG01000053.1:2366-7377 GCA_002772195.1 Desulfobacterales bacterium CG23_combo_of_CG06-09_8_20_14_all_51_8
TCATTATCACAGCCATGTCAGTGATATTGCCGAGAAGTATATGCAGCCCGTCATTGTTCGTCCGGTGCTGTTTTTTTTCGATAAATTGCGATGGATTCAGCAAGGGGATATCCATCCCTACATCGGATATATATTGCTGGCGATTGTGGTGCTGTTATTTTTTATTTAGACAGGGCAATCTACGAAAGACCAAAACATGATTGAATCAATCCTTCTATGGATACTGGTGATTCTCGTCTCGCCGTTTTATGCCGCGGTCATCGGCAAGGTTAAGGCGTTTTTCGGCGGGAAAAAGGGGCCGCCGCTGTTCATCCATTATTATACCCTGATTAAGCTGTTTCAAAAAGGGTCGGTATATAGCGTCAGCACGACCTTTGTTTTCAGAATGGGTCCGATGGTTTCCTTAAGCGCGATTCTAACGGCGCTCCTGTTTATGCCCATCGCCGGCCGGATGCCGGTCCTTTCGTTTAACGGCGATGTGATTTTTATTTTATATTTGCTGGGCCTGGGCCGGTTTTTTACCATTGCGGCGGCCATGGACACGGCATCTCCCTTCGAGGGCATGGGGGCGGCCCGGGAAGCCTTTTTCCCGATCTTTTGTGAAGCGGCCATGTTCATGATATTGCTTTTGTTTGTTCAACTCACCGGCGAACTTAGGCTGGCCGCTTATTTGACAGACAGCCAACCTGCGGGCCTTTGGTATGCCGCTGGTGCGCCCATGCTGTTTGCGGTGGTCTCACTTTTCATTATTCTGCTGGCGGAAAATTCCCGGGTGCCGGTGGATGATCCGGCCACCCACCTTGAGCTGACCATGATTCATGAAGTCATGGTCCTGGACCACAGCGGGCCGGACCTGGGGCTGATTGAGCTGGGCGCATTCATTAAGCTCTTTTTTTTCTCCGCGTTTGCGGCCCGGCTGATCTGTCCCGTGGATACGGGCAATCTCTTGTTGAACATCGGTTTGTTCGCGCTGGCCCTGTTGGGGGTATATGGGACAACGGGCATCGTGGAATCGATCATGGCCCGATACCGGATGGATTTCGTTCCCCGGTTTCTGCTGGTATCGTTTTCGCTGGCTTTTTTTGCGTTTGTCATCACGCTGGAGCTGGCCAAGTGATGGATATGATTTATTCGATGGACATCCTGTTGTCGTTTGTATTGCTGTCGGTGTTGTTTTCTTTCAGCACCAGCCGGCTCGTGGTGATGATCCGGATTGTCGTCTTGCAGGGCGTCGTGGTTTCCGTGGCCCCGTTTTTCCTTGAAGATTCCATGACGGCCGGCACCCTGGTGTTCACCCTGTCGATATTAACCATCCGGGGTATCGTCATCCCCTGGAGTATTTACGCGGTGGTTCAGAAAATGGGCATCAAGCGGGCCCTGGAAATCAATGTCGGCTACCATGCTTCGCTTTTTTTCTGCCTGTTGCTGATCGTCGGCGCCCAGATGCTGAGCCTGAAATTCAATATGATGGATTTCAGGGGCAGCACGCTGATGGTTTCCACCGCCATCACCCTGATTATGGGGGGATTGTTTTTGCTCATGGCCCGGAGAAACGCTATTGTCATGGTCCTTGCCTATATGATGATGGAAAACGGGATTTCCCTGCTCGGGGCTCCGCTTTCCGCGGGTGCGCATACAATTGTGGAATTTGGCATTCTGCTGGACGTCCTGGCGGGCGTCATGATTATGGGCATTATGCTTCAGAGTATTCAGCAGAAATATGTGAACCTGGACACCGCTCAGCTTAGAAAATTAAAGGAATAGAACTATGCTTGAAATTATTTTTCTGGTTCCTTTTCTATCCGGGCTGGCGGTGTTTTTTCTTCCAAAAACAGCGGGGCGGGTCTGGATGGTCCTCACGGGAATCATCCACCTGTTGCTGACGGCCAGGCTTTGGATAAATCCCCAGGCGGCGATGTTCGGAGATTATTTCAGGGTATGCCCGGAAGGATTGCTGTCGCTGAGCGTCATCTCTCTGTTGTTTCTTCTGATTTCGATTTACACGACGGAATACCTCAACCATTCCCACATCCGGCACGAAAATATTTTTACCGGGTCGTTGCTTTTGTTCCTGTCCACCATGACGCTGGTGACCCTTTCGGATCATATCATGGTGATGTGGATCGCCATCGAGGCCACCACCCTGACCAGCGCGCCCCTGATATTTATTCATGGGACACCACGGGCACTTGAAGCGACGTGGAAATATCTGCTGATCTGTTCGGTAGGCATTGCCATGGCGCTCTTGGGGTCCGTTCTGATGACCCTTGCCATGGACGTAGGGCATGTGGATATACCGGTTTCTTTTTCCGCGCTGACCGGGGTGGCCGCGCAACTCGATCCGGTATGGCTCAAGGCGGCGTTTGTGTTTATTTTTGTGGGATATGGCACTAAAATGGGGCTTGCGCCCATGCATACCTGGCTGCCGGATGCCCACAGCGAAGCTCCCAGCCCGGCATCCGCCATGCTTTCCGGCGTGCTGCTCAACTGTGCGTACTTAGGGATTTTCAAAACCAATAAAATCATGGTGGCGGCCGGCCTGGGTTCGTTTTCGGGAATGATTTTAATGGGGTTCGGGCTCATGTCCATGCTGGCGGCGGCCACGTTTATCATCCGACAAACGGAGTACAAGCGGATGCTGGCCTATTCCAGCATCGAGAATATGGGCATCATCGCTTTCGGCACCGGCGTCGGCGGCATCGGGGCCTATGGCGCGATATTGTGCCTGATCCATCACAGTCTCATCAAATCCTCCCTGTTTTTGACTTCCGGCAATATTAATGCCGGGTATAATACCTGGTTGATTGACCGCGTCGGGAACCTTGCCGGCCGCATGCCCAAAACATGTACGGCATTTTTTTCAGGTTTTGCAGCCCTTGCCGGATTTCCTCCTTTTGGGATGTTTATCGGAGAATTGTTGATTATTGTCGGCGTGTTCCGGGCGGGACATTACCCCATGGCCGCCGTTTTTATTTTAAGCCTATGCATTATTTTTGCCGGTTTTTCAAACCAGATCATCAAAATGTCCTTCGGTGACGCTCCGGAAAATCTCCCAAACGAGATCTCTGAAAAAGCCATTACGGTCTGCCCCCAGTATGCACTGCTGCTTACGTCTCTGGTCCTGTGCGTGTGGATGCCCGATATTTTTTATCAGACGATTATGGATGCGGCGAAGGCCATGGGCGGAGGATTTTAATGAACGGTTCGTTTGCCGAAGTTTCAAACGGCATGGCCTACCGCCGGTCCCGGCTTCCCCTTTTGCCGTTTGACGTATTTCGCCGGGAGGCTCTCGCAATTGTGAAGGCCGGGGGCAAGGTGGTGCAGTTTTTCGCCTATGCGGAGGATGGCGTTGATCGGATCATGGCGGTTTTACGCACCGACAAACTGCTGACCGCCGGGTGCATGGCTCCGGCAGCGTATCCGTCATTTACCCTGGAATGCGAGCAATTCCATCTGTTTGAGCGGGAGATCGCCGAGCAGTCCGGCATTCGGCCCGAAGGGCATCCCTGGCTCAAAATGGTGCGCTATCATCCCAATTACCGGGGGAAACCCGATGTTTTCGGCAATGATTACCAAAAGGATATCCCGGGAAATTATCCGTATTATTCGGTGGAAGGCGAAGAGATTCATGAAGTGGCGGTGGGGCCGGTCCATGCCGGGGTGATCGAGCCCGGTCATTTCCGGTTCAACTGCATCGGTGAACGGGTGCTGCATCTGGAAATTCAACTCGGGTATCAGCACCGGGGCATTGAAGTTCTGATGACCCAGGCGGACGTAAAGCGGCTGCCCATCATCGTTGAGGGCATCGCCGGGGACACCACGGTCGGTCACGGGGTCAGTATGGCACAGGCCGTTGAGGCCCTGACATCCATCCGGCCGGATCAGGGGGCGAAAATCATCCGCACCATCGCTCTGGAACTGGAACGTCTGGCCAATCATATCGGGGATTTGGGCGCCCTCTCCGGGGATGTGGCGTTTCTTCCGCCGGCGAACTATTTCGGACGAATCCGCGGGGATTTTCTGAATTTAACCCTGCTGATCTGCGGCAACCGCTTCGGCAAGGGGCTGGTCCGGCCCGGGGGCGTGCGGTTTGCCATTGATGGGGAACTCAGCTGGAAGCTTATGGGTCGCATCAAGGAACTGGAACCCCAGGTCCGGCATGTTCTGGACCTGATGTTGCAGAGCCCCGGCGTTCTGGGCCGTTTTGAAGGATGTGGCGTCGTGGGGACCGACGACGCCGAAAAGCTCGGGCTGGTGGGACCGGCAGGGAGGGCAAGCGGATTGCCCTATGATGCGCGCCGGTGTTTTCCGAAGGAATATTACACCCATATTGATCTCCCGGAAAACCGGAAATCCACCGGCGATGTGTACGCCCGGGCGAAGATAAGGGCCGAGGAAGTGATGCAGTCCATTAAAATAGTTAAGTCCCTGCTGGGCCGGATGTTAGAAACAAAATGCGTGGATTTCGGAAATTTCAACCTCGCGCCGTCGTCTTTTGTGGTCACGGTCAACGAAGCCTGGCGCGGCGAGCTTTCCCACTGCGTGCTCACGGATGCTGCCGGCGGCATCCTGAGATACAAAATCAAGGACCCGTCGTTTCATAACTGGATGGGGCTTTCCATGGCGCTCCGGGATGCGGAAATTTCTGATTTCCCTTTGAGTAACAAGAGCTTTAACCTGTCGTATTGCGGGGTTGACCTGTAACGAGACATCACGATGCACAAAATACTAAAAAACAGGCTTGAACAGGGATGCCGGACCTCCTGGGTACCCGAAAGAAAAAATTGAGCTGCCGCCGCGGTATCGGGGACTGCCCCGGCTTCATCCGGACGCGCCGTTCCATCTGGCTGTGAAATGCGCGGATGCCTGCCCTCAGAATGCCATTGACCCGGAACGAAGGCGGATCGATATGGGGCGCTGCGTGTTTTGCGGGACCTGTGAGCGCGTTTCAGAAGGGCGGTTTGTCACGTTTACCAAGGATTTTGAACTGGCGGTGGCGGAAAAAGATCAC
>PCSG01000325.1 GCA_002772195.1 Desulfobacterales bacterium CG23_combo_of_CG06-09_8_20_14_all_51_8
CAATCCCCCCATGAACACCATGTGGGACATGTCCCAGGCCCATTCAAAGCAAAATGGAAACATATATTGTCCTCCTTGAGCGAGAAATTAGTCGATGGGGTTAAGTTCTTTTTCCTGCGGGAACACCGGCAGATACCGGTGGGCCAGGGAAATCACGATGATCCCGTAAGCCACGGGCAGGACAGTGGTGGCCACTTCCTGCCAGCTTGGCACGTAGGTGTACCAGTCGTCAAATGAAAACATTGGAACCGCCATGACCTGAAGCACCATGACCCAGCGGTTCAGCGATACCCCGACCACCGCCAGAACCACGGCGGTCATGAGCAGGAACTTGTTTTCCCGGCCCTTGCGGGTGATGAGGATGAGGCCCGGCACAAATCCGCACAGGATGATTTCCGCAAACAGGATGCCGATATTATAGGTCGGGCTGGCGTAGAAATCCATGAGGGTGAACCCTCTGTCCGGGGCCGTGACAAAGGCCCAGTAAAGGGTGTCGATGGATTTGGCGATGATGTAGGTGAGGATCATCCAGCCGGAAATTTTGGCCAGGAGTTCTATGACATTGTCCTTGACCAGTTTTTTCCGGGTGATTTTTTCCGTGATCCAGGTGACCAGGATGGTGAAGCAGGGGCCGCAGGCGGCCGCCGACCAGGTGAACAGGAAAAAGGTCCAGGGCCAGATGAAAATGTGCTCCCGGTAGGCGAAGGGCCGCCCAAAGAGGACCCCGGCCACGCCGCCCAGAGATCCCTGATGGAAAAAAGACAGAAACACGCCGGTGGCCGCGAACACGGCCATGATGCCGTGCATGTTGTGGCTTAAATGATGCCAAAAGGGCTTCTGGCTGATCCGGGGGTTTTCCAGAATCAGGGGAATAAATTCAATGGTCAGCACGGCGAAATAGCAGGACAGACAAAAGGCCACTTCCGTCAGCATGGAATGAACGTTGGCGTGCCAGAAAATAAACCATCCCCGCAGGGGCTGGCCGATGTCGATGGCCAGTATCAGGAGGGCGGAACTGTAGCAGATGAATCCGATGATCACCGCGAAATTGATGATGTTTTTCAGTTCGTCCTTGGCGATGATATAGGTCAGAAACCCGGAAAAAAAGGCGCCGCCCCCCAGGGCGATGACCGCCAGGTCCGCCCATATCCAGAGGGCGAATCCATAGGCGTCGTTCATGTTGGTCTGGTTCAGGCCTTTGTACCAGATCAGAAACATGGCGTAGACTCCCCAGAGCAGGACCGCGGTCGCAGCCGCCATCCACAGGGAAAACTGCCATTTCGAGCATCGTTTAACACCTTCGGGAATCAAGGGTGTCTCCTTCATCGTGTGGCTCCTTGCTGTATATTTTTACAGTTTAATGATGTTCTTTAATTCTGGTTTTAAGGGTCTCCGGCTCTTCATGGGCCAGATAATTGTCTCCGGCCTTCCGGACCCATTTTTTCGTGGTGAGATAATACACCTTGGGATTGGTTTCCAGCCGTTCCAGCAGACGGAAGGCATTCGGGCTGTTTTTCAATTTGTAAACCGCATGGTCCTTGTTGTTTAAATCCCCGAAAGTGATGGCCTTGGTGGGGCAGGCGTCGGCGCAGGCGGTCTGATATTCGCCCTCCGCGAGGTCCGTTCTCTTTTCCATGTAAGCCTTTTCCCGGGCCAACTGGTAGCGGTGAAAACAGAACGAACATTTTTCCACCACGCCCCGCATCCGGGGAGACACGTTCGGGCTGAGGTATTTTTCCATGTCCGCCGGCCAGACCGGATCCCACCAGTTGAATTTCCGGGCATGGTAAGGACACGCCGCCATGCAGTACCGGCAGCCGAAGCACCGGGTGTAGATCTGGCTGATGATGCCGGTGTCATAATTATAATCCGTAGCAACCGCCGGGCAGACCGAGACGCAGGGGGAATGGCCGTGTTTGCCGACCCCGTCGCACTGCATGCAGGGCATGGGCAGGTAGCAGATTTCCGTTTCCGGATAGGGCTTGTGGTTGGTGAGTTTAAAGACCCGGATCCAGTTGATGCTGTCGAGCTTGTTGGTTTCATCGGGCTTGAACGGGATGTTGTTCTCCGCATAGCAGCCCACCATGCAGGCGCCGCAGCCGGTGCATTTGTCGAGATCAATAATCATCCCGTATCGTTTGGCGGGGGTGTTTGAATGCTTTTCTTTCATGAAAACCTCGTCGTTGAATTTAAATCAAATATGGAACACGACTTCAGTGTATTTTATCAGAAACGAACCCTTGGGTTTTAGGCCCTTGTCAGGCTGGCCCGGATGCCCCATGCCATGTCAAGGCCGGAGGTGGGATCTTCAACAGACCCCATGAGGGCGTTGACGTTGGTCCCCTTGCCCGAGAGATAATCGCTGTAAGCGGTGTGGCCCAGACCCCGGGGCATGGCAATGACATCCGGCATGATCCCTTCAAACAGATGAACGCGCACCATCGCTTCCCCTTTGGGGGTGGCCAGCTTCGCGCTGTCGCCTTCTTTAAAGCCAAGCTTTTTCGCCGTGGCCGGATTGATTTCCACAAACCCGGTTTGTTTTTTCAGCACCGTGTCATCTAAAATTTTGGTCAAAAACGGCACATTGGCAATGTCTCCGCCGGCCAGGCGCATCGCATCATAGGGGATCAGGGTCAATTTAAAGCGATTGGGGTCTCCTTCGATGGGAACAGGGGTGAACGTCGGCAGGGCTGAGTCGCCCGCCTGCCGTTTCGTGCTGCGGGCCGTGGGATAAAATTCAAATTTGGCGGAGGTCGTATTAAAGGCGAAGGCCATGGGGTCGGGCAGGGAATGGTCGATTTCAATCCTGCCTTTTTGGTTTAATTCTTCCCACTGATTCCCCATGCTTTCCGTTAAAAACGCCTCGTAATTTTTCCAGGGAAAGGCCTGGGCCACAAATCCGCCCAGGGCCCCGGCCATGTTGATAAAGGTGTCGCCGATATGCCGGGTGTCATAAACCGGTTTGACCACGGGTTTGGCCAGGCCGATGATCTGGCGGGCGACGCCGGCCGTGGCCGGAACAACCTGAAGGCGTTCCAGATGCGTGTGATTCGGGAGAATATAGTCCGCAAAGGCCGCGGTTTCATCCATAAACGATGCGAAGCTGACGATAAACGGAATCCGGTCAAAGGCTTTTTTGGTGTTTTCCGCATCTGCAAGGGCGTAAAGGGGATTGGCGTCGGTCACCAGAAGTGCTTGAATCGGCGATTCCCCAGCGGCCAGAAGGATGCCCGGCAGGCGGTTGATCAGAAACCGGGTGTTGGGGAACTCGTCCCCGCCTGCGCCGTCGATGCGCGCCTGCTGCAAGCCCTTGGATGCGGTTTCATCAATGTTGATTTCCGGCCATTTGGCGTAATCGGTTTCCGGCAAGGCGGAAACGCCGCCGGTTTTATTGATGTTGCCCACCAGGGCGTTTAAGAAATGGATCGCCAGGGTTTCGTCCATGCTGCCGGGAAGATCGTCATTCCCACGTCCGCTGATGGCGATGGGTTTTCCCGCATGGGCAAAATCCCGGGCCAGGGACATGATTTTTTCCGGGGTGATACCCGTGAGTCCGGACACTTTTTCCGGCCCGTAGGCTTTGACCCATGTGGCGAACCCTTCCCGGGCCCTGCCGGTCTCATCCACCCAGTCGCTAAAGCCGAAGGCGAAATTATCCACAAAATATTTATTATATAAGGATTCCTTGATGATGACGTGGGCCAGGCCCAGGGCAAGTGCCCCTTCAGCGCCGGGATGGATGGCGATCCATTGGGTTGCCCGGGCGGCTGTGTCCGACAGCCGGGGTTCAATCTGGATGAGTTTTTTCGCGGATTTCTGATTGCCGAAAAGATTCAGCATGCGTCCGGCCGACCCCCATCCCTCCAGAAGACCTGCGCCGAAGCTTAAAATAAAATCCGCATTTTCAATGTCGAATACCGGCGTTCCCTGTTGCCCCTGGGTCAGATCAATGGCCTGTTCCATGGCGTCCATTGCCGTGGCGGATCGGATATAGTTGGGGGAGCCATAGGCGGTCATAAAGCGGGAGACAAAGGCATCCATGGCGCCGTGATCCGAACCGGTAATGCAGGCGACCGACTCGGGACGTCCTGCGGCCCGCAGATCAGCCAGTTTTTGGGTCACGGCGGCGATGGCTTCATCCCAGGAAACCGGCGTCCATTTTCCCTCACCCCGCTTGCCTTCGCGTTTTAAGGGGGAAATCACCCGGGCCGGGTTGTAAAGATACTGAAGCCCGGCGAATCCCATGGGGCAGAGGCTGCCGTTGTTCACCGGATAGTCCCGCAGCCCTTCGATTTTAACCGGCCGGCCGCCCGTCAGCCGGACGTTGATGCCGCATCCGCCGGGACACAGGGTGCAGACGGACGGTTTATAGGAAACCGGGCCGTCTTCCGGGACCGGTGTCCACGGCCAGTTCTGGGTCCAGATGGCCAGGTCATCCATCAGTTTCCAAGGGGCCGGCGTCAGCATGGAGCCGGCGGCGCCCCCGAGCACAAGGGCCGTTCCATAGGACAAGAAATTTCTTCGATTTATTTTCATACAATCATCCTCGCAGATAGATCAGAAACGATTTACACTCACCGCTGAAGGTTCGTAAAATTTATTTATGGCATTGAAAGCAGGCGCCTTTATGCCCGGTTTCGTCCTCATGGCACTCGGCGCAGTCGTTCATTTTCATGGGTCTGGGGTCTCCGGGGCCGGGTTTTCCCAGGCGGGAGATGCTCTGCCCCCAGATGTCCCGGCTGTAGCCCGTGATGCGGTTTTCCTCGTAGACCCGGGTATGTTCCGATGTGCCGATATCCCCGTGACAGCTCGCGCAGGACATGTCCGCGCCCTGTACGTGGGCCGCGTGAGAGAAGAAAACGCAGTCCGGCTGTTTGGAATGATTAAGCCAGGGGACTTCGATGCCAGGTGTGACATATTCTTCAACAAATTTAACCTCTTCCGGGTTATCGGTCATGGCCTCCTGATGACAGTCCTCACAGGCGGCGAGGTCCGGCATTCCGGAAAAACTGCCGTCCTCCCGGAAATAATGGCAGGAATCGCATCCGTCAGTGACCGCATCCAGATGAACGGCATGATTGAAGTCGATGGGCTGATTTTTTTGGGAATAGAGCAATTCCGGAAACAGGATCCAGCCAGCCAGCAGACTTCCCACAAAACCGATCATGAAAAACGTGAATACAGCCCATCCGGATGATTTGGAAGAAGCGCTGTCGTGAGCCTGTGGGGTCGCATCCGGCCCTGCTTCGGGTGAAACCGCTTTATTCAGGTTTGTGCTGCTCATGAAAACTCCATAAAAACTGTAGAGGTTTATAGTATAAAGCCCGGTTGTCGGTATGCGGTAAATCGGGCCTGTCCTGAAAATATTGCCTTGAAATCGTTATCAATTTTAAAAAAATTGCGATACCAGGTTTGCGGGGACTTGTCAATGAAAATGGCGGTCATGTGTCGATCAAGAAAAGACTCTTGGATAAACGGAAACCCCAACCCCCCTTTATTATTGATAGCTGTGAAGACCCGGTAACAGATTCACGCCGAAGTAGGTGAAAATAACGGCCAAAAAACCGATGCAGGATAGCACGGCGATTTTTTTGCCCTGCCATCCGCGCATGAGCCGGGCATGCAGGAGGCTGGCGTAGATCAGCCAGGTGATTAAAGACCAGGTTTCCTTGGGGTCCCAGCCCCAGTACCGGCCCCAGGCCTGGTTGGCCCATACCGCGCCGGTGATGATGCCGACAGACAGAAACAGAAAGCCGAGCATGACCATCTGGTGGGTCAGGTCGTCCAAGGTGTCGGAATCCGGGATGCGGCTGACAATGCCGGGGCTCTGACGGTCGGCGGAGTCTTTGACCAGAAACATGAGGCTGATGCCGAAGGCAATGGCAAACGCCGCATAACCGATAAAACAGGTCATGACATGGGCGATGAGCCAGTTGCTCTGAAGGGCCGGAATCAAGGGCTGAATGGCGTCGTTGATTTTTGGTAATGGCGTATATGCCACAACTTTTGGTAAAGAAGCATATGCCATAACCAGAAAGGAAATCGGGCTGGCCGCCACCCCCACGAAGCGCAGCTTGTAGCGGAACTCGATGAACAGGTGGATCATGGCGATGGTCATGGCGAAAAAAATCAGGGATTCAAAAAGATTGGACAGGGGCGCATGGCCGATGCCCATCTGATAAGACTCCACCCACCGAAGGATGATCCCGGCCAGATTGCCCAGGGCCGCGACAATCGTGATGATGGCGGCGAGTTTTCCGGCCGGTCGGGCTTTAAAAATCCAGGCGACGACATAGAAGATGGTGGCCAGCCCATAAATAAAAGTAATGATGGAAAAAATTTCAGAACTTGTCATAGGGGTCCTTTTTATCGCTTAATCGTGTTTTTGCAGTTCTCTGGACAGGTTATGAATGACGGCATTCATGCCGGGCCGGTTTTTTTCGGAAATTCCGGCGGCCGTGACAATCGTCCCGGTTTCATTTTTGGTGATTTCTACGCAGATTTTCTGGTGAAACATGAAAAAGGTGACGTAGCATCCGATGATCATCATCAGAAAACCCGCATAAACAATGGGTACGCCGGGATCTTTGGTCACCTGGAGGACGGTGTAAAACTTTGATTCTATTTTTATATCGTTAAAGTCTACATTTGTGATGGAAATGATGAAATCCCCATTTCGCATTACATCAAATCTGGGCTTATCGGCCGGAATAATAAAATGTTCCGGATCGCCGTCCTTATTAGTCAGTTGACATAAAAAGACATTTGATAGATCCACGCCGTGATACGAAAAAGTGTGGCTAAAATCCACGACGACCAACGTCCCGGAATTTCCCGGCATCTCAACGGGTGATCCTATGGTCGCCGCCTTATTGTAAATCAGGCCGGATGCCTGTTCGGTAATCGTGACAGTGAACTTATTAACTGGTATTGTTTCTGTTGACGGAATTTTTCCATAGCTGGACTGGAAAATATTGATGCCGCGAAATCGCAGGGGATCATTGACCAGAATGTCTTTCTGAACCAGGATGTCGCCTTCTCGGATCAGGGACAGGCGGGACCGGTATTCCTTGGGCATGCCGGAATTGTCGGCATCATAGAAGGATATGGTGAAATCATCGCAGCGGATGTCAAAATCCAGGGTGATTTCCGACCCGTTCTTTTGCAGAATCACGCGGTTGGTGGATTCCCCTTCGGGAAGATTGACATATCCGTCAAATCCGAAAATTGATCCCATCAGACCGCCGGCCACCATGAAGAGGACGCTCAGATGCACCGCATAGACCCCCAGCCGGGTCCAGCGGC
>PCSG01000368.1:0-7110 GCA_002772195.1 Desulfobacterales bacterium CG23_combo_of_CG06-09_8_20_14_all_51_8
TCTTCATTGATGGCGGAGAAAATCTCGACGCGCTTGATGGAATCAATGCCGAGATCCAGCTCAAGATTCATATCGAGCGTTAAAATTTCTTTTGGATAACCGGTTTTCTCAGCGACTACATTCAAAAGCATCTCTTTGAACTCGACATTACCGGAAACGGGGGTATGCCCGGCAAGTGCCGGAGAGCTTTGCACCGGAGAGGCCTCTGCCGGTGCGACCGCCAAAGGCGCCGGCGCGGAGTGCGCTGTCTTTGGTTCTGGGACGGGCGGAACAGGCGCCTGCGCATATTCCGGCGCTGACGGTGCGGGCGATAAAAATTCAGGCGCTGCGATGCCGGCATGCGTGTTCAAAGTCGACAAATCGGCCTCACCCGTGACAGGGAGATGTCCGGTAAGAAGTGCACTGAAGGCAATATTGGAAGACTCAGCGGCTCTTAGAAAGCTAAGATGGCTTTCGGCCATGACCTTCAGATATGCGGAGTGGGCCTCTGTTGTTTGCTGCTGAATATTTTGATAGGCCATTACCCAGGAACTGCTGTCTTTTCTGATGATGTTGCCGGATAGCGGCGCAGGTTAAATTCCAGATGATGCCAGCGCACTGAATATGGCCGGCGCAGGTTTTTTCAGCTGCGCGGATTTTTGAATCTCAGGGGCAGTCGCAACTGTATTGTGTGTACTATTGGACGCAGCATTCAATTGTTCAGGCTCCTTGTTGACTCTTTGCTGCCTCGGTGGATTTGGTTTCGGATAGTCTGCTATTCCGCCCGGAGGGGGATACGGTTTTCCATAGTTCGTGCCGGTTAAGGTGACTGAAAACTTGGGTTTTTCTTTTTTTCGAGGATCACTTACCGGCGCATAATCTTTCCATAGATAAGAAAAATCGGGTGTTACGCCGGCGATGATGAGTTTTCCGAGTGCTTTCCAAAGGCTGGTGACGCCGTGCTCTTTTTTGGCGTCCATGTTTATAGCCGTATGAGGCTTGTTTATTAATATTTTGTCGACACAGCCGGTGAGAACGGCGCCCGAGCCTACTTCGATAAACGTCCGAACGCCTGCCGCGTACATTTCTTCGATCTCTTTTACAAATTGAACAGGGCGGACGATTTGTTTTGCGAGCGCTTCCCGCATCTTATCCGGATTGTTCGGATGCGGTTTTCCGGTAGTATTTGAGTAAACAGGCACCGTTGCCTTTTTAAAATCAAATCCCTTCATATACTCTAAAAAAGGAGTGCACGCTTCGTTCATGAGCGAGGAGTGGAACGCGGCAGAGACCGGCAGACGTCTGAATTTTATTTTTTCTTTCTGGAGCGCTTGTTCAACGGCTTCAATGTCGGGGATAGGTCCGGAAAGATCAATCTGGCTTTGGCTGTTGTGATTGGCGATGATGATGCCAGTCCCGACTTTATTGAGTATTTCCTGTGCTTTGTCAATGTCACAGAGCACGGCTGTCATCGTTCCTGGATTTTCAGCGGCTTTGCTCATGAGTTCGCCTCGTTTGAAGCAAACGCTGAGAAGACTCTCGAAATCCAGCACGCCTGCGTCATAAAGCGCCGAAATTTCCCCGAGGCTGTGGCCGCCCACGCAGTCGGGTTTTATGCCAAGGCCTTTGAGTATGCGCGACATGGAAATGCTCGTTGTCATAACCGCCGGTTGCGCCCATTGGGTCTCGGCCAGTTTATTGATCTGCGCCTTTTTATCTTCTTCATTAAAGACAGGGATGGGAAAGACTACCTTGTGCAAAGATTCCGTTGCCCCGCGTTTTTTGTCAAACGATGCCGAAAAATCCCAGACATCCATGGCATCGGAAAACTGCATGGCGAGATCTGCTCCCATATCCAGACATCCGCTGGTCCCTTGACCTGGGAACAGAAAAGCGATGGCGCCCGGGTCGGCTTTTTTCACAGCGCAGAATAAACCGTTGGGCAGTGAAAACCCGCTATCGGGCTTTTCGGACAATGTTTTGGCGGCGTAATTGAGCTTGGCTTCGAGGTCTTTCTCATCGGTGGCAACGATGGCTAATCTTGCCGGACATGACGCATCAAAAGTCTCCTGGGAAGTCCGGGCGAGATAGGTCAGGACGCCTTTTGTATCAATTTTTGTGTCAATTTTTGTGTCAATGCTCCCGGCGATGTCTCTGGCGGTGTCCCGGCACAGGTCTTCAAGGCCTTTGGCATTCTTTGCGCCGATTACCACGAGTTCACTGGTGACATTGCGCAGGCGTCCTGCGGATTTCCCCGGTCCTTTGTATTCCTCGATGGTTACGTGAAAATTGGTTCCGCCAAAACCGAAAGAGCTGATGGAAGCCCTTCTGGGGTGCGTGTCATCTCTCACCCATGGCCGGCATTCTGTATTCACATAAAACGGGCTTTCTTCTATCTTCATCAGGGGGCTGGGTTGTTCCACCTTGATGGTGGGCGGAAGGACCTTGTGGTGAATGCCCATAACTGCCTTGATGATTCCGGCAGTGGCGGCGGCGCTTTTTGTGTGGCCGATTTGGGATTTTACCGATCCGAGCGCGCACCATTGCTTGTCTTTTCGCTCGGTTTCATCACCAAAAACCGTCGTAAGCGCTTCAACTTCGACTTTGTCTCCCGCCCGGGTCGCGGTCCCGTGGGCTTCAACCAATTCTACGGTTTCGGGACGATAAGATGCAGCCGCATAGCATCGCCGGAGAGCGACGGCCTGGCCCTTTGCAACTGGCGCATAAATGCTTGATCCCTTGCCGTCTGATGACGAACCAATACAGCGTATAACCGCGTATATCGGATCGCCGTCGCGTTCCGCATCTTCGAGCCGTTTGATGGCGATCATGCCGATGCCTTCGCCCAAAATCATGCCGTCAGCCTTATCGGAAAAGGGGCGGCAATCGTGCGTGGGGGACAGGGCGGACGTTTTTGAGAAACTGACAAATAAGAAAGTATCATTGTTTGTGTCAGCCCCGCCCACAAGCACCACATCGGATGTTCCCATATAAAGTTCATTGAGTCCTTGGGACAGGGCGGAGAAAGAGCTGGCGCAAGCCGCATCGCTCGTGCAGTTAATGCCGCCCAAATCGAAATAATTGGCGATACGTCCGGCGACAACGTTTCCGAGAAGTCCCGGAAAGGTGCTTTCCTTCCAGGGCGCATGGGTCGCCATAATCCGCTTGCAGATGTCTTCAACCTCATCTTCCGGAAGACCGGCTTCACGCATGCCCTTGACCCAGGTGGGTTTCACAAGCCGGTTCGCCATTTCGCCAAGCAGTTCCAGGCCGGCGGCCACGCCCATGATGACGCCTATCCGGCTGCGGTCTAAATGCTCAAGCTGCCCCGGGAAGGCATCCTTAAGAACCTGTTTGGCGACCAGAAGGCTTAAGAGCTGCGACGTGTCTGTGGCGGCCAGGTTTGTCGGCGGAATGTTGAATGCCATGGGATCAAATGCAATGGGAGAAAGAAAAGCGCCCCGCCGGCAATAGGTTTTGTCGGGGACGGAAGGATCCGGGTCAAAATAATGGTCTATGAGAAAATGGCTTGGCGGAACTTCCATCACCATATCCCGTCCGGCCGTGATGTCCCGCCAATAACCCTCTTTGTCATGAGAGCCGGGGAAGAGACAGCCGATGCCGATGACTGCCACCGGCATTGCATGGTTTCGTATTCTGTTCAAGGCCATTTCTTTAACGGTTTGTTTTTCAGCTTTTTCCGTCTTCATTGGCATATCTTTTTGTGGAGAGGACATTATATTATCTCACTATGATCTGATTACGATGCATTATTATAAGAAAGCGGTCGAGGCCTGAAATTGAAAGCCTCGCCTGGCACCGGTACGCCATAACTTCGAAACTGCTGTGCCCGTGTTACAACTGCCGCACCTTCGAGAAGATTAAGGGCAATGTCTGACACCCTTCGGTTTTCAGGTTTTTCTAAATAGGAACCCTTGACCCATGTATTAAAAGCGCCCATGGCGGGTCCGCAGCAAATTTGATAATCGATCTTATGCGCTGGATCACCCTTTATAGCCCAAATGGCCGTGTTGCCCAAATACCATTTGAAAATTAAGGCCATGCGGTGTTTCGGATTTTTTTCGGCTTTTTCGATCTCCCCCGGGTTGCGCCGGGAAAAAAAATCCCGGGTATCCGCCCATATCTTTTCAAAAGGCGCATGAAATACATCTTTTTCCAATCGGGTTCTAACGTCTTCGGGAATGGTATCGATGGAACTGTTCTCCGAATAAATTTTATAGAGATTCGCCGCCCGGTTGGAGAACATGGTGCCGCGTTTTAACACCTGGACTTTGACACCCAGTTCGAACATGTCCGCAGCGGGAGACATGGTCACGTCGGCAACACCGGCCAGGGCCAGCATTTCTCTTCCTTGCCTGGACAAACCCGATTCCACTGCGGATTGGTTCACGGAACCGGTGAGCACATACGCAGCGCCCATGGCAAATGCGGCGGCAATGGACGATGGCGTGCCCAATCCCCCGGCAGCGCCGATCCGGATGGGGCGATCATAATTGTTTTCTGATGAAATTCGGCATCTTATGGCCATAATCGTCGGAAAGAGGGCGGTAAGGGGCCGGTTATCCGTATGCCCGCCAGAGTCTGCTTCAACGGTGATATCCTCGGCAACGGGTATTTTGGATGCCAATATCGCTTCCGTTTGTGTCAATTTGCCCTGGGCCACCAGGAGATCAAGGATTTGTTTTGGCGCCGGTGACATAAACAACTGCGCCACCTCCGGGCGGGAAAGTTTTGCAAAAATGAAATTCTTTCTTATGATGCTTCCCTGATTGTCTGCGGATAAACCTGTACAGGCATATCGCACCACATTTGGCGTGAGCTTCATAAAAGCTGAGGCGGATGCCCGCTTCACCCCTTGGTTGAGGTAAATATCCACCACTTTCGCCTTCAGTTCCGGCTCGTTGGGGGAATAGATCAAATTGCTGCCCCAGGGCAGTCCTGATTCTCCAATGGCGGATTTGATTTGATGGATGGCTTTTTCAATATCTGTCAGGGGCAGCCCTGCCGCGCCGAAAAAACCCATCATGCCGGCCTTTGCCATTTCAATCACCATATCAGCAGTTGCAATGCCGCGAAACATGGCCCCTGAAATATACGGGAACCGGACCGCGTGCGTCTCCAGAAAGGACCGATCTCCCAGCTATTCCGGGTAAAGCGCGGGAAGTGTCGCCATAAGACGGAATTCACTGTTTTCCGTACCGGATGTCGGGAAAACATGGCCGGCTAAAGACAGACCCATTCGTCCGCTTGATTTTTCCTGCACCACATGAACGGGTTCACGCACTATGGGGATTATTGAAAGCAGGTCTCTCTGGGAAAATGCAGGATCAGTTGTCGTTGCATTCCAGGAACCGATGGAGGAGAGGGGCTGGCTTTGCATGGGTTAAATTCCCCCGCAGCCTGAAAGGCAGGTTTCCGCCCACGGTCGAATTTTTTCCAGATTCATTGCTTTTGACAAATGATTGCGCATCGGAACCCTTTTTATTGATATTTTATAACATAATGGATATTTAATAAAAAAAGTAACCGAAATTACGCTAGGCTTTTGCTAGTTAAAAGCTAGTATGTTTTATCGGTTGCGTCCTAATTTTTCATGGGCCGCCACCCATTCAAGAGACGAGACCGCTGCGCCGAGTGAAATTTCACCTGCCGCCGCAACAGCAGCAACAATCTCGGCAAATTTGAGGGCTTTCCCCGCGCCATAGCATCCGAGGATCTCGAGACATTCCTTCTGTGTGGGAAGTCCTGTCCCGCCTCCGTAGGTGCCGACGATCAGCGAAGGGAGTGTCAGCGATGCGTAAAGATCTCCTTCCGGAGTTGTTTCCATGTGGACCATGCCGGTTGAGGATTCTGAAACGTTGGCCACATCCTGTCCGGTGGCAATGAACATTGCGGCCAGGGCGTTTGCGCTTTGAGGCCCGTTGCTGACGCTGCCTGCCATGAAAGTGCCGAGGCTTGAAACTTTCATATAATATTCACAAGTCTCAGGATCCACTCTCAAGTACTCAATAAGCAGATCCCGTTTGAGGATTATTTCAGCCGTCACACGCTTGCCCCTCGTGTGCAGTGTATTGATCACTGACGCCTTTTTATCGGTGGTCATATTGCCGTCCATGTAGTAGCGGCGGACGCCCTTGAAATGGTCCACGATCCAGTTGCAGGCGGCAAAAGTGGCAGCGGTGACCATGTTCTGGCCCGCTGCGTCACCTGTGGTGTAGTTAAACCGCAGGTAGGCAAGCTTGCTGGTAAGAAATTTCTGTATGTCGCGAAGTTTGGCGACTTTTGATGTGGCTTCTGCCTGCTTACGGATATCTTCGAGATTCTCTTCTATCCATTTTGAGAAGGCCAGCGCTTCCCGGGCAGAGTCGAAGATAAAAACCGGCGCGCGCTGCATAATATCTTCCGATATGGTTGTGGTGATGCCGCCGCACAGGTTGATCATTTTTATCCCCCGGTTGTAGGAGGCGACAAGCGTTCCCTCTGTGGTGGCAAGCGGGATCAAGAATTCCCCTATGGCATGTTCGCCGTTTACTTTCAAAGGGCCTGCGAACCCGATGGGTATCTGAGCCACGCCGGTGAAATTTTCGATATTCCCCTGGGTCACCTTTGGATCGAATGAATATTTGGTAATATGCTCGAGTGTTACGCCGGAGTAAGCTTCAATGAATTTCTGCCGCTTTTGAATGATGTCGGTTTCATAGTTGCGAGCCCGGTCGTGCGGAATCTTTGTTGCCTGTCTATCGGCTTCAGTAATGGTATCTGTGACTTCAAAGTTCAGAGGGCCGAAGGGTTCGGTTTGAAAGGTGAAGCTTAGGCAATGCTTTTTATTCGTTTCCAGTGCATTTGTCTGAACCTGGATGTCCACCGTCTGGCCGAGAAGAAATTGGATGGGGTTGTTTTTATCGACTTCCGATGCTTTTACAAGCCGACCTTCTACAGTCGCAATGACTTTATCGAGGGGCATTAGCGCGCCGCTGATTTCGACCTTGGAGATGCCGGTTAATGTGGCGTTTCCCAGCGGGTTTGTGAGACAGAAGTGGACGCCGTCTTTGACATTTGAAAGACTTCCCGCAGCATAGAGTTTTTGAAGGAACATCGACGGTATTTCCA
>PCSG01000368.1:7118-7443 GCA_002772195.1 Desulfobacterales bacterium CG23_combo_of_CG06-09_8_20_14_all_51_8
CTCCTTTTAAAAAAAATTTGAAAGTTTAAACAGGGTGATGATTTCCCGGAACGGGAGTTTGCCCTTATGAGAACAAAATGTTCTGTACTCCGTGCCTCTGAATCTGGATTTCGTAAAATGGATGCCTTTAAAACTGTAGATTCTGTTGCCGTGTTCATAAAGAAAACGGACTATTTTTTTGGGTATGTCCGCTTCAAAGTAGCTGTTCGTATCGTTCACGGCAAAGGCGGAGAGACCGAGGTGTATCTGTTCAATCCCTTCTTTTTTGAAGATATCCATGGCGTGAATCATGATAGAGTAGAAGATACCCTGCTTGAACGACGGA
>PCSG01000329.1:0-7426 GCA_002772195.1 Desulfobacterales bacterium CG23_combo_of_CG06-09_8_20_14_all_51_8
GCCGTCCATCGG
This sequence comes from Desulfobacterales bacterium CG23_combo_of_CG06-09_8_20_14_all_51_8, assembly GCA_002772195.1. Classification (GTDB taxonomy): domain Bacteria; phylum Desulfobacterota; class Desulfobacteria; order Desulfobacterales; family Desulfosalsimonadaceae; genus SURF-3. The sequence goes on from PCSG01000329.1 coordinate 13, forward strand.
CGGCGTCATGTCCCAGCTCGACAAAACCTTTCCCACCAACGACTGCTCCATGTGCATCATGTCCCCGAAGCTGGTGGAAGTGGGGCGGCACCCGAATATTGAACTCATCACCCTGGCGGAAGTCACGGCGGTGAGGGGCGAAAAAGGCGATTTTCATGTCGATATTCATCAAAAGCCCCGGTATATCGACATCACCAAATGCATCGCCTGCGGGGAATGCACGAAAAAATGTCCGAAAAAGGTCGACGACGTTTACAACGCCAGCCTTGTCAAACGAAAAGCGATTTATGTGCCGTATCCCCAGTCTGTTCCGCTGAAATACGCCATTGACGGGGACAACTGCCTGCAGATCACCAAGGGGAAATGCGGCAGTTGCGCCAAAACCTGCCCGGCGGGGGCCATCAATTATGAGGACAAGGCAAAAGACTTCACGGTTGACGTGGGGGCCATCATCCTTGCCCCTGGTTTTTCCGCGTTTAATCCCAAAGGCATGGACAACTTAAATTATGGCCGGCATCCGGACATCCTGACCTCCCTGGAATTTGAACGCATGCTGTCCGCATCCGGCCCCACTTCCGGGCACTTGGCCCGGATTTCCGATCACCAGGAACCCAAAAAAATCGCCTGGCTTCAGTGTGTGGGGTCGCGGGATTCCAATCAGTGCGGCAACGCCTACTGCTCGTCCGTGTGCTGCATGTATGCCATCAAACAGGCCATCATCGCCAAGGAACACGCGCCATATCCATTGGACTGCACCATTTTTTTCATGGACATGCGCACCCACGGCAAGGGGTTTGAGGCCTGCTATAATGAGGCGAAACACAAGCACGGGATTGATTTCAAGCGTTCCCGGGTCCATTCAGTGCTTCCAGACCCCGTCACCGGCGCGTTGATGCTGCGGTATGTGGGCGAGGACGGCGCGGCGCATGACGATGGCTACGATATGGTGGTTCTCTCGGTGGGTCTCGAAATCCCCGAAGAATTGCGAAATCTTGCGGGAAAACTTTCCGTGGACCTGATGCCCAGCGGTTTTTGCCGCACAAGCACATTTTCACCGGTATCCACCTCCCGGGACGGGATTTACGTGTGCGGCGTTTTTCAGGGCCCCAAGGACATCCCGCAATCTGTTATCGAAGCCGGGGGCGCGGCCATGATGGCCGGCGCGGACCTGTGTCCGAGCCGGCATACGCTGACGAAAAGCGTGGCAAAGCCCATGGAAACCGATATCCGGGGAGAATCGCCCCGCATCGGCGTGTTCGTCTGCCATTGCGGCATCAACATCAGCAGCGTGGTGGATGTGCCCGCAGTCCGGGATTACGCGTGCACCCTGCCCAATGTGGCCTACGTGGACGACAACCTCTACACCTGTTCCCAGGACACCCAGGATACCATGACCCGCATTATCCGGGAGCAGCACTTGAACCGGATTATTGTGGCGGCCTGTTCTCCCAAAACCCACGAGCCCCTGTTTCAGGAAACCCTGATTAATGCGGGACTCAACAAATATTTGCTGGAATTTGTCAATATCCGGAACCAGGATTCGTGGGTCCACCGGAACAATCCGGCTATGGCCACTGCCAAGGCCAAGGACCTGGTGCGGATGGCGGCGGCGAAAGCTTCTCAACTGGAGTCCCTGGCTGAGGCGTGGCTGGATATCAATCAGCGGGCCCTGGTGATCGGCGGCGGAATTTCCGGCTTGTCAGCGGCAAAGGCCCTGTCCCGTCAGGGATACCAAGTGAGCCTCATTGAACGCGCCAAGGTTCTCGGGGGCCAGGCTCGGAAAATTTATCAGACCGCCCAGAGAGAAGACGTGGGCGAACAGCTCAACGATCTGATCGCTTCTGTTGCGTCAGACGACAATATCACCATTTATAATAATGCCGAACTCACGGGCGTGGATGGGTTTGTGGGGAATTTCACCGCAACGGTTCGCCAAAATAGTGAAAGCATCACCATCCAGCACGGGGTCGCGGTGATCGCCACCGGCGCATCGGAACATAAGCCCAGTGAATATCTCTACGGAAAAGACCCGCGGGTCATCACCGGTCTGGAACTGGATGAACGCCTGAAGTTCAAATCTCCGGCCCTGCGAGACATTAAGAGCGCGGTGTTTATTCAATGCGTGGGTTCCCGTGAACCTGGTCGGCCCTATTGCTCCCGGATCTGCTGCACCCATTCGGTCCTTTCGGCCCTGCATTTAAAAGAAATCAACCCTGAAACCAGCGTCTATGTCCTGTATCGCGATATCCGGACCTACGGGGAGCGGGAAAACCTCTACAAACAGGCCAGGGAAAAAGGGGTGATTTTTATCCGCTATGATCTGGACCGCAAGCCGGATGTCTCGACAATGGCAACGGGCCTGGATGTGCGGGTGCATGATCCGATTCTAAACAGGGACATTTCCATTGAAACCGATCTCCTGGTTCTGGCCGCGGCGATTGTGCCGAACACGGATGAGAAACTGGCCCAGTTTTTCAAGGTGCCGGTCAATGAAGACGGTTTTTTTGTGGAAGCCCATGTGAAACTGAGTCCCTCGTCTTTTGCCACGGACGGCGTGTTTCTTTGCGGCATGGCCCATTACCCCAAACCCATCGACGAATCCATTGCCCAGGCCATGGCCGCTGCTTCCTGTGCCGTCACCCTGCTGGCCAAAAAAACCATCAACACCAGCGGTATCGTGGCGGAAGCAAACGTAAGAGACTGCGCGGGATGCGGCACCTGTGTCGCGGTCTGTCCCTATGGCGCGCCATCCATGCGAACCAGCGGCCAGTTTGCCGGAAAAGCGGAAATCAATCCGGTATTGTGCAAGGGCTGCGGGGCCTGTGTGGCGTCCTGCCGGTCCGGGGCGCTGGTGTTGAAGGGATTTAATGACGGCCAGATCATGTCCATGATTTCTGCAGCAGGGTTGAGATAAAATTTAAAATTTTAAGGAGAACATACCATGTCTGACTTTGAACCAAAAATCATCGCGTTTTTCTGTAACTGGTGTACTTACGGGGCCGCAGATCTGGCTGGCGTCAGCCGGATGGAATACCCGCCCAATATCCGGGTGATCCGGATTCCGTGCAGCGGCCGGGTCAGCCCCAAATTCATCCTGTCGGCGTTTCGCGAAGGCGCGGACGGGGTCTGGGTGTCGGGCTGCCATCCGGGAGACTGCCATTATATCGAGGGCAATTATTACGCCCGCCGCAAATTCGCCTTATTTAAAAATCTGCTGGAACATACGGGGATTGAACCGGGGCGGCTGCATTTTTCATGGATATCCTCAGCCGAATCCACCAAATTCGTCGCCGTGGTCAATGAGGTTGTGTCCGCAGTTAAAGCCCTGGGGCCGGCCAAGCGAATGATCAAGCAAGACCCAATCACCACATTTTCATCAACCAGCACTGCTTTATAAAGGTAATGTTCCACAATTCCAAAATCCAAATTCCAAAATCCAAAATCTTTAAGGAGGTTCTCATGAAAAAAAACATCGTTATCGCCATTATCCTGCTGGTCTTTTCAGCGATCCCGTCTTATGCGGCCGATCAATCGGCGTCGGCTGCCCAGGGCTTACCTTCGGCCGTCATCAAGGACAACAAATACGAATTTAAACCGGTGATGGAAGGCACCCAAGTGGTTCATGAATTTATCGTTGAAAATGCCGGAACCGCACCTCTGCAAATTGAACGCATTCAAACCGGATGCGGATGCACCACAGCGGACTTTACCCGCGCCATCCCGCCGGGCGGCAAGGGCAACGTCACCATCAAGGCCAATACCAATGGCTATGGCGGCAGTGTATTTAACCGGCATATCTCTGTGTATACCAATGATCCGAAGAACCCCGCCATGAGTCTTTTCATGACCGGACCGGTAGAGAAATTCGCCGACATTACCCCTCCCACCGCGGTGTTGAGAGGCAACGCGGATAAATCCATAGAAACTAGGGTATCTGTCAAGCCGGATACAAAACATCCGTTTAAGATTGTCGAATCTCATATGGAGAAATCCCTTGAAGGCAAAATCGAATACAGCCTGATAACCCTTGAAAACGGTTATGTGCTGCAGATTAAAAACAGCCTGCATACCGCCGGTCAATATTTTGGCCGTATTATTTTAAAAACAGACAATCCCGACAAACCGGAGATTCCGATTACAGTAACGGGAAGAATCGGCTGATCCGCTATAACCCCGGAGAGAATCGGCACGTAGGGGAAGGCTTTATGCCCTCCCGATTCGGGCTGTCTTACACATATCACAATGGAGGCTGAGAAAATGGCAAATCCAAATATTGAGCAAGTCAGCGGCCAACCCGACGTTTCGCCCGACGTTTCGCCAATCGTTTCGCCCATCGGGGCGGTCATGGTGGTGGGCGGCGGCATCGCCGGGATCCAGGCATCCCTGGATCTGGCGAACTCCGGATATCTGGTGCATCTGGTGGAGGAAAAACCAGCCATCGGCGGCGTTATGGCCCAGCTCGACAAAACGTTTCCCACCAACGACTGCTCCATGTGTGTAATTTCGCCCAAGCTGGTGGAGGCGGGCCGCCATTTGAATATCAATTTGCTCACCACCACCGAGGTGGTTTCCATTGCCGGAGAAGCGGGGAGTTTTGAAGTGACCCTGCTTCAGCATCCCCGGTATATCGACATCGCCAAATGCACCTCCTGCGGCGAATGCGCCAAGGTTTGCCCCATTGAAGTCCCCAATCTCTTTGACATGGGTCTGGGAAAACGAAAAGCCGCCTTCAAGCTTTATCCCCAGGGCATGCCCGGCGCTTATGCCATTGACAAAATAGGCACGGCTCCCTGCAAGGCCACGTGCCCTGCTCATGTCAGTATCCAGGGTTATATCGCCCTGATCCATCAGGGAAAATACGCGGAAGCCTTAAAATTATTTAAACAGGACCATCCCTTTCCCGGCATCTGCGGACGGGTCTGCCATCACCCCTGCGAAGGCATCTGTACACGGGGCGGATATGACGAGCCCCTGGCCATCCGGGAACTGCACCGGTTTCTGGCGGACTAGGAGCACACCCAGAAATCACGTTACGTTCCCTCAGTGCCTGAAAAAAGGGAGGAAAAAATCGCCATTATCGGCTCCGGGCCTGCGGGTCTGGCAGCCGCTTATTTTCTCGCGCTTCAGGGATACGGCGTCACTGTCTTTGAAAAGCTGCCCGTGGCCGGCGGCATGATGGCAGTGGGCATTCCCGAATACCGGCTGCCCCGCCACATTTTGAAAGGTGAAATCGGCACCATCGAAAAGATGGGGGTGGTCATTAAAACAGGCGTTACTTTCGGCAGGGACATCACCCTGGACCGTTTGAAGTCAGACGGATTTTCCGCCGTATTCATGGCCATCGGTCTGCACGGAGGAAGGCGGCTGGGGGTTCCCAACGAAGAAGCCGAAGGTGTACTTCAGGGGGTTGATTTTTTAAGAGACATTGCCCTCGGAAACCCGGTTTCCATCGGCAAGGATGTGCTCGTTATCGGCGGCGGCAATGTGGCCATTGACGTGGCCCTTTGCGCCAAGCGCAAGGGCGCGGAAAACGTCACACTAATCTGCCTGGAAGCCAGAGACAAAATGCCCGCCTGGGAGCATGAAATCCGGGAAGCCCTGGAAGGAGACATCAAGATCGTCAACAATTTCGGGCCAAAGGATTTTTTCATCGACGCATCCAACCGGGTGTCCGGCATTGAGTTTAAAACCTGCACGGCGGTGTTTGACGAGAACGGCCGGTTCAACCCCAGCTATGACGAATCCGCGTGCCAGGCGTTTTTCGGGGATACCACTATTGTTTCCATTGGACAAAGCACGAACCGGGAATTTATCAGTGAGCAGGGAATTGAACTTAGCCATGTGGGCGGACTCGTCGCCGATCCGGTCACGCTTCAAACTCCCGTCCCCTGGGTATTTGCGGGCGGGGACGCTTTCTACGGCCCAAAATCCGTGGTGGATGCCGTGGCCTGCGGCAAGGAAGCCGCAGAAAGCATCCACCGGTTCATCAATGGCCTGGATTTGCGGGCAAACCGCGAAAAAACATGGGAATATGAAAAACCCGAGGTAGTGGGCGAAGCCCATAAATCCCGGACCACGGTGCGGTGCCTGGAACCTTCCGCACGGGAATGCAATTTCCTGGAAGTGTCTTTCGGCTACAATGAAAGCGAAGCGCAAAAAGAAGCGGACCGGTGCCTCAAATGCGGCATTTGCTCGGAATGCTACCAGTGCGTGCAGGCATGCCTGGCCGGGGCCGTGAATCATGAAATGCTGCCCCGGACCTTAAAAATTCAAGTGGGCGGCGTGATCCTTGCACCGGGATTTCAGCCATTTGACCCTGTCGGACTGGATTCCTACAGCTATGCGTCCCACCCTAACGTGGTCACCAGTCTTGAGTTTGAGCGCATTCTTTCCGCATCCGGCCCGTTCCAGGGGCATCTGGTGCGTCTCTCCGACCACCAGGAACCCAAAAAAATCGCATGGCTGCAATGTGTAGGGTCCCGCGACATCAACCAGTGCGATCACGCCTATTGCTCATCGGTCTGCTGCATGTACGCGGGCAAACAGGCGGTTATTGCCAAGGAACACAGCCGTCAGAACCTCGACACCGCCATTTTTTATATGGATATGCGCACCTTCGGCAAGGAATTTGAACGGTACCGGAATCGGGCCGAGAAGGAAAAAGGGGTAAGGTATATCCGGAGCCGGGTGCATACGGTGACACCTCTTGCGGACGGAAGCTTGCGCCTCCGGTACGTCCTGGAATCCGGCGAGGTGATTGAAGAAATATTTGACATGGTGGTGCTTTCCATCGGCCTTGCGCCCGGCGCCAAAAATGTTCAGTTGGCCCAACGACTGGGGATTGCTTTAAATGATCACGGGTTTGCCGAAACCCACGGCCTCACCCCGGTCAGCACGTCCCGACCGGGAATTTATGCCTGCGGCGCGTTTCAGGAGCCCAAGGACATTCCCATGTCGGTGATGGAAGCGTCGGCCGCAGCCGCATTTTCAACGGGACTGCTGGCCCAAAGCCGGGATACGCTGACACGAGTCAGGCAATTGCCGCCGGAACTGGATGTTTCCGGACTTCAGCCACGGGTGGGCGTGTTTGTCTGCAACTGCGGCATCAATATCGGCGGCATCGCCGATGTGCCGACGGTCCGGGAATACGCGAAAACCCTTCCCTATGTGGTGCATGTGGAAGACAACCTGTTCACCTGCTCCCAGGATACCCAGGACAAAATGAAAGACGTCATCCGGCAGATGGAGATCAACCGGGTGGTGGTGGCGTCCTGTTCTCCCAGAACCCATGAGCCGCTGTTCCAGGAAACCATCCGGGAGGCAGGACTCAATCCCTTCCTGTTTGAAATGGCCAATATCCGGGACCAGAACACCTGGGTACACATGAACAATCCGGAACTGGCCACCGAAAAGG
>PCSG01000329.1:7445-8385 GCA_002772195.1 Desulfobacterales bacterium CG23_combo_of_CG06-09_8_20_14_all_51_8
ATCTGGAAATCAAAAAAGCCGTTCTGGTGGTGGGCGGCGGCATTGCCGGGATGGAGGCGGCCCTGGGTGTGGCCGAGCAGGGCATCCAGACCTATCTGGTGGAAAGAGAGGACCATCTGGGCGGCGTTGCCCGGCGATTGAACGCCACCTGGCGGGGAGAGGCCATTGCGCCTTATCTTGACAGGCTGGTGGACCGGGTGCGGAACCATCCGATGATTCGCGTTTTTTTACGATGCGAACCCGTCGCTTTTACCGGCGTTATCGGCAGTTTCAAAACTTCCCTGATCTGGGCTTCCGGCACGGTGTCGTCCTGGGATGTGGAACACGGAGCGGTGATCCTCGCCACCGGCGGCCATGAATACCAGCCATCGGAATACCTTTATGGGCAGCATCCGGATGTGTTGACCCACCTGGACCTCGACGCGGCCATCAGGGCGAATGATGCGCGCTTGAAAAACGCCCGAAACACCGTTTTTATTCAGTGCGTGGGTTCCAGAAACGACGCCTATCCCTATTGCAGCAAAGTCTGCTGCACCCACAGTCTTAAAAGCGCCATCACGTTAAAAACGGTCAATCCCGATATGGATATTTATATTCTTTACCGGGACATGCGCTCCTATGGATTCCGGGAAACACTTTATCAGAAAGCGCGGGATTTGGGCATTGTTTTCATCCGGTATAATCTGGAGAATCCGCCGAAGGTTGAGTCTGAAAACAACGAATTAACCGTGACCGTGACCGACCATATTCTTCAGATGCCCGTCACCTTAAGTCCCGACCTGGTGATATTGGCTGCCGGCATTCGTCCCAACGCCAATCAGGATCTGTTTGAGCTGTTCAAGGTACCCGTGAACGCGGACGGCTATCTCGTGGAAGCCCATGCCAAATTGCGTCCCGTGGATTTTGCCTCTGAAGGAATTTTTATGGCGGGACTCTGCCA
>PCSG01000329.1:8405-10328 GCA_002772195.1 Desulfobacterales bacterium CG23_combo_of_CG06-09_8_20_14_all_51_8
AAACCATCATCCAGGCCCGGGCCGCCGTGGCAAGAGCCATGACCATTGTCGCCAAGGATCAGATGATGGTGGGCGGGGTGGTGGCGGATCTGGTGGACCCTGACCGATGCGCGTGCTGTCTGGTATGCGTGCGGAGCTGCCCCTATGGCGTGCCCTATGTAAAGGATGGCCGGGCCCACATTAACCCTGCCCAATGCCATGGCTGCGGGGTCTGCGCCGCCGAATGCCCGGCGAAAGTCATCACATTGATGCATTTTACCGACGATCAACTGTTGTCCAAAACCCATGCCATGTTTTCGGAAACCGCCATGGCTGGCTGCATGTAAAGGGGAAAAATATGAAAACCGAATTTGAACCCGAAATTCTGGCATTCTGCTGTAAATACTGCGCCTACGCGGCGGCGGATCTCGCCGGCTCCATGCGCCTTTCCTATCCCGCCAATATCCGGGTGATTCAGGTGCCGTGTACTGGCCGGGTGGATGTGCTGCATCTTCTCAAAGCCTTTGAAAACGGTGCGGACGGGGTATATATCGCCGGGTGCCTTGAAGGAGAATGCCATTTCCTCCAGGGCAACCTCCGGGCGCGGAAACGGGTGGAACAGGTGCAAAAGACCCTTGCTGCCATCGGCATGAACCCTGAGCGCATCCACATGTATAACCTGTCGTCCGCCATGGGGCCGCGGTTTGCGGAAATCGCCAAGGAGATGACGGAGAACATCAAAAAAATCGGCCCGAATCCGATCAAATACAGAATCAAACAAAAAGGAGATGAGAGATGAAAACAACAAACAGGAAATTCTTGGCGGGTATTCTTCTTGTCGCATGCGGTGTATATGTTTTTTCGCTTCCGGCAGCCGCCGCGACCAATAGCAATTTAAGCGGAACCTATTTTGCCGGGGAAATGAGGGCAGGAACGGAATTCGTCACCAGCCTAATCCAGTATGACTGTGACGGCAACGGCGCGCTCACCCGTCAGATTTTGGCTCAATCCGCGGCGGGCGCGGCCGGCGGCGCGGATACTTATTCGGTAGCAACAGATGGAATGATGTCCACCACCGGCATGAAAGGCGTCGTGTCGCCTGACGGCGCGTACTTTGTCATTAACTCAACCGCTACCAGCAATTATCCGTATATGCAATTTGCCGTCAAACAATCCTCCGGCATGTCGAACAAAAAGATGACCGGGAGATATGCCATGATGATTTACACCCTGTCCGACCCTGCGGGACTGGCCGGGATGTATGAGGCCGTTTGCGATGGCGACGGCAATATGACCGCAACCCTGATCGCGCCGGGGGCCGCTCAGACTTCCTTGCCGGATGCCATTTCGGGTGCATATTCCGTGAGCGGCAACGGACGGATGACGTTTACCCAAACCGGTTTAACCGTCCCGGATCAGGGGGCAGTGTCGTCGGACGGGGAAATATTCGTGCTGGTGGGCGTCGGCGCAAGCCAGGGGGCGCAGCCCTATTTCTCCGTAGGAATTCGGCAGGGTTCAGGCATGGCTCTCTCCGACTTTAATGGAAGTTATTATTATAATGAATATCTGGCCGAGTCATACGGAACGGAATTCACCGGATATGTCACCAATGCCGGCGCTGACGGAGCCGGCAAATTAAGCATCAAGGAATTATACGACACCTGCGGATGCCCGCTGGTTTCACGGTCCTTGAATTTTACCATAAATCCCGACGGCCGTGTTGTCATCGACAACAACCGGACCGGGGCGTTGGCGTCGGGAAAATCGATTTTTGTATTGATCGGCTATGATTATTCGAACGCCGCATTTCTGGGCATCGGCATCCTGAAATCAACCGATGAACCGGACGATGGCGATCCGGACGGCGGCGGCGGTGGGGGCGGGGGGTGTTTTGTGAAAACAGCCGGAGAACAATAAATGACCTGACACATCGTATGGTTTTCG
>PCSG01000336.1:0-563 GCA_002772195.1 Desulfobacterales bacterium CG23_combo_of_CG06-09_8_20_14_all_51_8
CCTAAGTATGCTGTTTGCGGATATGCACTGCACAGTATGGAGTCATAGTGATATTCAATTTCCAGATCTGAATCTAAAATGTAATGATCCACCAGAGTAAACGGATAATTGCCGTCGGCCGGGGTGTTGGGAGCAGGTCGGGATATATCGCTGAAATATCGGGCCTGTTCCTCATCAATGTATTTGTCTGTTTGAAAAGTTTCGGATGTGATTCCCATATCATTGTGAGAAAGAAAAAAAACACCGTTTTGAATTTCCGTGAGCTCATCCATCTGGGCAAGGGCAGGGGGCGGGGGTAAAATTAATTGGAAAATATTAAAAAGAATCCCATAAATAAAGAACGCAGTCAACGTACCGGTCAGATTATATGGCATGGTGTCCTCAATGCTTTCTGATTTAAACAGTGTTTTATCTGCAAATCAAGTCATATCACCCATCTGTTTAGTTAATAGTCAGTGGATTTGGCATATGGCGGTTCAGATTAACCCTACAACGTAACTTATAAAATTAAATTCGATATATGGTGTTTATAATTAGCATCAATACAAAATATTGTATGTCAA
>PCSG01000336.1:590-7883 GCA_002772195.1 Desulfobacterales bacterium CG23_combo_of_CG06-09_8_20_14_all_51_8
GTGTTAATTTTTATAAGAAAACGCATCGGTTGTCAATATAATATAATCAGATATCATCAGATCATTTTGATTCACTGTATTTCATGAAAAAAAGGAGCGGGATGCGATTAGTCGATCAAGGATCAGTCCATGGAAAAAATTATTTTCGGCAGAAGCAAACAGCCATCCTAAATGGGAGAGACATGACCCGCAAACTGAAATTTGCCATCGGTATCCGGCAAACCATGAAAATTCCGGAGTAAACGGGCCGGCATGCCGACATCCCGGCGCGGTTTTAAAGCAACCAATATCAAAAACAATGCCATTGGGGTTGGCAAACGCATGCTGATGGGCGCCGTTGACTATAATTTTTTCGCTGTTTCGTGTAATCTCATAGCCGCAGGCTTTACACACAATAAAATCCCGCCCGAAGGTCTTTTTATCCTCTTGATTTTTTTCTGTGACAAGAGATCCGGGTCGACCGAGGAGGTGACTTTCCCATGGATTTCGCAGGAATTGTGTCAAATTGAAAATTGTTTCAGGGAGACGAACATGCATGGCCAGACATCAAAATTGTATTTTATTGTTTTGAGAAATGATGATAATAGGTAATAGGTACTCCAACTTTTTTATTTTAGCGCATCCATTTTCTGGATAAAAGTATTTTATGAGAAAAGGAGTTTTTAATGGTGAAAATTGATATTTACACTTCTGCGACCTGCCCCTACTGCAAGCGCGCCAAAGCGTTGCTCAGAAGCAAAGGTGCCTCTTTTAATGAATTTGAAGTGGACGGGAATCCGGAATTGATCGCGGAATCGGTTAAACGAAGCAATGGGATGCGGACGGTCCCCCAGATTTTTATTGAGAATTTTCATGTCGGAGGGTATGATGAATTAAATAGTTTGGAAAAGAACGGCAAACTCGATTCCCTTTTAGGGGTCATCCCTTGAACTTTTGATGTGATTTAAAAAATCTCGGATGAGAGGATCTGAATTTAATGCATAAAATCAATAAGCGGAAAAACACCAGAAGTCAGACATGGCCGGACACACAGGCGACAATCAAGGTGGCTGATGCCTATGGCCGCAGTACAAGAAGTTATCTTACTATTACGGGAGTTGTTCAGAATCTCGGGGCAAATGGTTTTTTTCTCGAAACCGACGAAATCGTCCCGGTCCCTGCGATGACGGACATTATCATTGATTTTGATCCGGTATCGGAATCATCGGCTTTGACGGTTCGGGCATCCGGTGAAACGGTTCACTTGTCAAAAGGGGGCATTGGGATTCGGTTTACTTCAATTGATTTGGGCAAGCTTCAAAAATGCATCATCGCCAAAATGAACAAGCTGGGAGAAGAGGCAAAATATAAGGCAACGGTTGTTTAATTGTCGCCGGGCGAGGGGGTTTCCCTTTTTGTTACGTTGCCGATGCTGTCAATGGTGCAGAAAACTAAAAACGGAAAGGTGATGATGAACTCGAAGATAAATCCAACGGCAATGGCAATTAATATCAAGGGAAGTTTGACTGTATAAAATTTAATTGTTTTTAATCTGTCGCGCATTTTGATCAATCTATTTTTCCCCATCTCGGATTGTGAACACAGCGATTGGAGTTATAACCCGGTTTTAAAAAATGGCAAGAGAAAAACTTCTGCTGACGATGGGTGTTCAATTTTTTCCCAATAATTGCTTTTTGTTTGTTTTGCCTGTGCAAGCTTGCAGCGTTATTTTTAGTGATCATCCGATTATCCTCCCTTAATATTTTTTTCGTACCCCTGAAGATTTCTGATGTTTTTTCAAAGCCTGAAATTCAAATTAGCCGGGAATTTAGCGGTTATTATTTTAATCAGTGTTCTATTCTCAGATCTTGTGATTGTCAGTGTGATACAGAAAAGTTTGATCCGGGAGCGTGTGGCAAAGGGCAGGCAGTATTTACATGCGCTGCCGGATGCCGAAACCGGACTTGGGGTTCATGACCCGGGCATCATTTATTTTAATATTCGTTCGGGAAACGGTCTGGACTATCATTATGGGGAGCCAAGTACGGATCTGCAGAAGTTTATTCATCGAACCGGAGCCCTGACGATCAAGGAGGGGAAAGGACAAACTGAATTTGCGGGAGAAACATTCGGCGTATTCTGGCACCAGAAAAAATATCTCCTGATATCCGAACCGATTCCGGGAATTGGCCCTGAGAATAAGGGCCTTAAAATAATGGTTATGGAGCTGGACGATATTTACAAGGCGTTGCGGCATTCTCAAAAAATCATTTTATTTTATGTACTAGCCAATTTTATCATCCTTCTTTTGTTCGGCGTTTATCGGTTGTCGCGGCTGATGATTCGCCCGATTCACCGTTTTATCAAAATGACCGATGAGTTCAGGGAAAAAGACCGGTTATATTTTACTCATGGAAAAAATTATCGGGAGTTTAATCAGCTGTCAAAGGCATTGAATCATATGCTGGATTTGATTGAAACCGACAAACAAAATCTCCGGCATTCCCTTGATGAGCTTGAAAAGGCCAACAGAGAGTTGAAAAATGCCCAGGATGAGATGGTTAAAGCAGAGAAGCTGGCTTCCGTAGGGCGGCTTTCAGCCGGCATCGCCCATGAAATCGGGAACCCCCTCAGCATCGTCCTTGGATATCTGGATCTTTTAAACGCCAGGCCGAGTCTTAAAAAGGATGACGACGCTCACGATTATTTAAACCGGATGCAGTATGAGATAAACCGCATTCATTCGATTATCCGGCAGTTGCTTGATTTTTCGAGGAGCTCATCGGAGGACTGTCGGGTCATTTCAATCCATGATCTTGTCCGGGATGTCGTCACGATGATGTCGGACCAGCCGCTGATAAAAAATATCGCTTTTGACATCCGGTTGAGCGATATTTCAGATACCGTCGCCATCGACAAGGATCAGATGCGACAAGTGCTCATTAATCTAATTATCAACGCGGCCGACTCCATTCATGCATCGGAACAGAAGATGACCGGAGAAATTCAAGTCGCATCTGAATTTATTCCGGAAGATGCATCCTCGGCCTTAAATCATCACGCGACGTTTTTACTGAAAGTAATGGATAATGGTTCCGGCATCGCCGAAGAGGATATCAATTGCATATTCGATCCGTTTTTTACGACCAAACTGCCCGGCAAGGGGACCGGTCTCGGACTGACAGTCAGCTATATGATCATTGAGCAGGCGGGAGGCCGGATGATGGTGGAAAGCAAAATCAATCAGGGGACGTCCATTCTGATTTATCTGCCCATTTACCAGAAACAATGATTTTTGGGGCGCTGAATTATCCGCATGATTTTGATTTCGCATGGGTAATCAAATTTAAGAGGATCTATTGACTTTCTCGGAAGGGTTTCATGGAAAAACGTATTTTGATAATTGATGATGAAGAAAATATGCGGCATATGATGACGGCGTTGCTCTCTGAATCCGGATTTATTGTCGATGCAGTCGCAGACGGGGTCAAAGGCTTGCAAAAAATTGAAGAGGCCCCGTATGATTTTATTTTTTGCGATATTCGCATGCCGAACATGGATGGCATGGCTTTTTTAAAAAAAGCCGCCGATAAACTGGAAAACAGCAATGTGATTATGATGTCCGCCTACGGCAGTATTGAAACTGCTGTTGAGGCAATGAAGCTGGGGGCTTATGATTATATCTCAAAACCTTTTAAAACCGATGAAATTCTTCTGACCCTTCGCAAGGCTGATGAGCGGGAGCGGTTAAAAAAAGAAAACGCTCTGCTGAAAGCGCAGATTAAGGAGATTGCGGAGGAATCAAGCTTTGGGAAAATGATTGCCAAAAGCCGATCCATGAAATCCATCTTCCGACTGGCGGAAAAACTTGCCCATTATGATACCACCGTTCTGATTACCGGCACCAGCGGGACCGGTAAAGAACTGATCGCCAGGGGGCTTCATTACGGTGGCAGTAGATCTAAAAATCCTTTTATACCTGTTAATTGTGGCGGAATACCTGAGACATTACTTGAAAGTGAATTGTTTGGTTATCGAAAGGGGGCGTTTACCGGGGCCACTAAAAATTATAAAGGATTATTTGAAGCGGCAAACGGCGGGACGATTTTTCTGGATGAAGTGGGAGATCTTCCGTATACGCTTCAGGTGAAGCTTTTACGCGTTCTGCAGGACAATGAAGTGAGGCCGGTGGGTGACACGCAAAGTAAATTAATTGATGTCCGTGTGATTGCCGCAACATCCAAAAATCTTGAAAAGGAAGTGGAAAGCGGCGGATTTCGGGAGGATTTATTTTACCGGTTAAACGTGCTGCAGGTTCTTATTCCGCCGCTGGTCGATCGTTCTGAAGATATTCCGCTCTTATGTCAGCATTTTATCGACAATTTCAGCCTAAAGCTCGGTAAAAAGATCACCGGAATTGCCCCTTCGGCCATGACCGTTCTGCTTCAGCACAGCTGGCCGGGCAATGTCCGGGAACTTGAAAATGTGATTGAGCGCGCTGTGGTGATGGCGGAAGGCGACGTACTGGTTCGGGAAAATCTTCCTCCGAAAATGTTAAAAGAGGAGCGGACAGAGCGATCTGCGGAGGATATTTTTAATGGGCTTTCCATCAAGACCGGCAAGGAAATTCTGGAAAAAAATTTAATCCGGAGGGCGCTTGAAGCAACCGGCGGCAATCGCACACAGGCCGCTAAACTGCTTGAAATCAGCCATCCGTCGCTTTTGCAGAAGATAAAGGCCTACGATATCTTGCTTTAAAGAAAGGTTCTGGTTCAACAGAAAATAAAGAAACGCACGGAAAGATAACCCTGACGTCAAAAAGCCTTCCCGCCGATTCTCTGGGGGTGAAGGCTTTTTGACATTCAAGGAGTTGAAAATGTCAGTAAAAGCGTGTTATTTGCCGTTAATGCTTTCTCTTAATTTTCCGGAACATTTAAATGTCACCACATTTCTCTCATCCAGCAGGAGGTCATCCCCGGTTGCCGGATTTCTGCCGCGCCGGGTGGCTTTTTCCTTTACGCAGAATTTACCGAAGCCCGAGGCCAGGACATCTTCACCATGTTCAAGGCTACGTTTTATAATTTCAAGAAGTGATTCAACGATGTCAACGGATTTTTTCTTTGTAAACCCCAGTTCATTCACATGTTCGACGATTTTATTTTTTGTTAATGCCATTATGCCTCCTGCTTCGGCTGCTGAGATTAGTAACCCTAAGTTGAAAACCTGACCGATCAGCAATTCTGCTGATCAGATTCCTCTTTTTTTTCGAGGGTCGAAAGAGGTTCCATCGGATAAACCTGATTGATCGCGTTAAGGATGGAATCGATTCGGCCTGCGATTTGGCTGATTTCTTCTCTGATGGTGATTTCGTCTTGTAACACCATGATTTGAAAGGATTTCCTTCCCGTCACAGGAAATTTCTGCCGGCAAATCGTAATTGATTCTAATTATTCATGATTGTTTTTATAAAATTCAAATATGATTAATATAATTGTAAATAAATTTATGTGAACAATATGTCAAGAAAATTTATATTTTTTAAATATATAGCGAGTTAATTCGGTTTTTTCGACAGCCGACGGCTCGTTTTTGCCAATGCCGTAAATTGGAAAAATGAAAAAAGCGGATTGTAATTTAATCTGAAGTTTTGTTAATGGAGATAGCGCGGTTGCGGAATGGCAATTTACTAACCAAATAAACTGGAGCCGACGAGCGGAATCGAACCGCTGACCTGCTGATTACGAATCAGCTGCTCTACCGGCTGAGCTACGTCGGCGCGTTGCCGGGCTGAAAAATTTCCTGATTCATTAACACGACCGCATGGGACCGTCAAGCGGTTTTTGAAGCCGGTTCAAGATGCGTGTTCCGTAAATTTTTTAATTTTTTTAAGGCGATGCATGACTTTTTCTATCTCCCCTGGCCGTTTCGGGCGAAAGGCGGCCGGAAATGGATAAATCCGTTTCAGATCATCAGATTCCCTTTTTTGTCGAGGCGGTCGGGCAGCAGCGGGGCCCGGTGGTTTGCAGTGCTGCCGGTAAAACAGAACGCGCGTATCTGATTTCCAAATTGTGCCGGAAAACAGACCAGACCATTGTGGCGGTTTTACCGGATTTCAAGGCCTGTGAAGAATTCTCCGAAACCCTCCGGTTTTTTGCGGATCAGGACTTTCCGGAAATCATTCTATTTCCGCCTTACAATATTCTGCCGTTCAAACGCGTGGCCTATCACCATGAAACAGCGGCCAATCGAATTCAATCGCTTTATTGCCTGGCCGCGGGCGCGGGCCCTCGCATTCTATTAACGTCGGTGGAAGCGATGGTCCAGCGATTGATTCCCAAACAGGTCCTCTGCGATTATGCGGAACTGCTGATGTGCGGCGAAGAAATCGACCGGGATGTCTTAATCGCAAAACTCCATGCGGGTGGTTATACCCACGTGACCCTGGTGGAGGACCATGGCGAATATTCGATTCGCGGCGGCATTCTGGATATTTTTTCCCCCATGTATCCCGATCCTCTGCGGGTAGAGCTTTTCGGGGACACCGTGGACTCCATCCGATTTTTTTCACCGGTGACACAGAGAAAAATCAGTACGGTCAACGAGGCCGTTATTCTTCCGGCCCGGGAGGCGGTTCTTGAAAAGTCGCTTATCCGTCAGACGGTTTCCCGCATCCGGGAGCAGGTGTCGGCATCCGGTTTGTCCGAGCAGGTGGGTGAAGAATTTATCGATCGCATTCGAAAAGAAGGGGTTTTCCCCGGCATCGAAAGCCTTTTGCCTTTGGTTTATGAAAAACTGGATATGTTGCCGGATTACGTGCCTCAGAATGCGTTGTGGGTGGAATGCGATCCGGGATCTCTTGAGAAAGCCGCTGTTCATATCGAAAGCCAGGCCGCCAGGAATTATGTCATCGCCTCTGAAGACAAGCGTCTGTGTGTGGATCCCGCCACCTTGTATGTGCCGTGGCCTTCTTTAAAAGAACGGATTAAAGTCGGGCGGCGATTGATTTTTCGAGATCTTCCGTCCATGACCCAGACGGCGGATGAAGGAGAACCGCCGTTGCTGCAGGTGGATTTTCCCATTCAAAACAACGCGGAAATCAGCGCAGCGCTTTTGCAGGGGGGAAAAGACGCCCTGATTCTGGAGCCCCTGTGTCAGTGGCTTATTGAAAAACAGTCCGCTGGTTTTCTGGTTCTGATTGTCTGCGGTACCGAAGCTCAGATTCAGAGGCTGCAATCGCTCATGCAGCCGTATGGCATTTATCCCCGTCTGCTTGAAACGCCGGTTGAAAAATTGATCCATCGCAAGCCGGGGATT
>PCSG01000246.1:0-5657 GCA_002772195.1 Desulfobacterales bacterium CG23_combo_of_CG06-09_8_20_14_all_51_8
GTCGGTTTTTCTGTTCGGGCTGTTTGAGAGGACCCTTCTTTATTTCATGCTGATTCAGAAGACCACGGATCTGGAAAAACTTGAAAGAATGCTCATTGATTTTATGTTAAAAGGGCTGGCCTTTGATTATCATAAAAAATTAAAAACGCCGGGATAAAGATCGGGCGGGCGCTGCAAACGTGAGGACAAAAAAATCGGCGGCCGGCTTGCACAGAAAAGAAGCCGACCGCCGGGTTTTGTCATGATTGCCGCCGGTATCAGAGCGGTTCAATAATCAATGATGGGTAACTTCCGGCTCCGGGGACGGCGCATTTTCCGTTTCCGGCGGGGTTTCTTTTGAAGCTTTTTCTTTTTCTGCTGCTGTGCCTTTTTTTTCTTCAGCCGCTGCCGCCCCGATGGCTTCCTGTTCCCATAGGTTTTGTTTTAAAGATTCCAGCGCTTCCGCGATTTCTGCGGTTTTCTTTTCCAGCATGGCTTTTGCAGAAGGCGTATCAACCCCTAACGCCGCGGCTTTTGCCAGATTTTTCAGCGCGGTTTCATATCCTTCTATGGACTTTTTCTCCGCGGCGACGTCGGCCTTGTAGATCATCAGCATAAAATCAATTTTGTTCAGCCGCTGGTCGACTTCTTTGCGGTGCGCCTGAGTCGGGGCAAATTCCTTAGCGGTGTAAAGGGTGGATTTGATGGTTTCAAAATCCAGCAGTCCTTTGACCGCCGAAAGGGCTTCGGCTTTTTGAATATAATAATTGAAGGGCAGGACAAAGGCCTCGCTTCTGGAATAGTCTGATTTGACAGGTTCTTCGAGAACCGCGCCCGGTACGGTCATGACCAGTTTTTTGCCGGTGGGTGAAAATTTTCCCTGCCAGATTTCCACGCTCTTGTCGGCGGGCTTGAGATAATAATGGCGAGTGTTCAAGGCGCTTGCCAGAATCAGAATGCCGAACACGCAGACAACAAGGCCGATGAGTATGGCCAGGGCCGGGCTCGTGGGCGGTTCCTTGGGTTCCGCGATTTTTGGCGAAATGGGTGGCACCGGAGGGGCAGGGGGGGTTACCTGCGGTTTCGGCGCTTCTTTGATGGCGTCTGTTTTGGGTTTTGAAGGTTTATCCGCCGGGGCTGGCTTTTTTTCAGGTGCTGGGGTAGGGGCTGGTTTTTCAGAGACGGCTTCTTTAAATGGCGCACTGACAGGTTCCTGTGCAGGTGGCTCGGGCACCGACCTTGCTTGCGGTTTTTCATCCGCTGGCTTCGGGGCCGGGGGAGTTTCGGGAGCGGCCGGAGGTTTCGATACGGCGGGTGTTTCCACTGGCGCGGGTTCTTTTTTAGCCTCCGGCTTTATCTCAGCTGATTCAGCCGCTTTTTGCTGAGGGGCCGCTTCAGCCGGGGGCGGCGTCGGTGCGGCCTTCACCTCGGGTTTTGCCGCTGCCGGCGCTGGTTCAGTCGCAGGTTTCGGGGCCGGTTCGGTGACGGTCAGATCAAAGGTTTTGACCAGCAGCGCCTGAATTCGTTTTGCTTCAGCGGGATCTGTCGTATCAATGGCCGGCGGCGCTGAAAATTTTTTGTCAGCGTTTTCGTCGGTTTTTACCACATAGAGGTGATCCGGCTGCCAGGCGTCAAAGGACTGCTTTATGAGTTCGGCAATGGAGACGGGTTTTTTCTCAATCGGAGCCGGTTTTTGGGGAGCCGGAGCCTCTTTTTTGGGGGCTGGCACCGCAGCCGCTGGCTTTTCCGGAGTTGGTGCTTTTTTTGTCGGCGGCGGGGATACGGGTTTTTCAGTTTTTGTGCTTTTGGGGGCTTTGGCGAAGGCGGTCAGGTCAAATTGTCTGCCCATAAGTTCTTTCAGGGTTTTGGCGCTTGCCTTGTCGGTGGTTTCGATAACCGGCGGGGCTGTGAAATTTTTCGCATCATTTTCATTCACTGGAGCGGCATAGACTTTATCCGGGGCCCAGGAACCGAAATCCTTGGCGAGTAAAGATTTTAATGTCGGTTTTTTCTTTGGGGCCGCTGTTTTTGATTCTGCCGCAGTTTTCTTAGGAGTTGCCTTTTTGACGTCCTTTGAGGGGATGGAAGGGGCGCTCTTTTTTGACTCGTCTGCCTTTTTAGCGGCGGCTTTCTTCTTGGTGGTGGATTTGGTTAAACTTTTTTTTCCCATGGAAACCTCTTTCGATTTTTTCTGAGATTTGGTATAATTAGTTAAAAAATTTGAGATTTTTATATTATAAAGGTTAGTTTATATAAGAACCTTGGGCTTTTGTAAACATTTTTTTGCCGGGCGTTGGCCCGAGTCTGCCCTGACTAAAGGGCATGACTGTAATAAAGATAATTTGAATTTAAAACAAATGGATGCGTTGGTTTTAAAACAAAAAACGCTGGAAGCAATTTTAAAAAAATACGGGTCCCTGGCAGTGGCTTTTTCCGGCGGAGTGGACAGCACCTTCCTCCTGGCCGTTGCCAAGTTTGTGTTTGCAGATGCTTTGCGTCTTCTGGCCGTCACGGTTGTTTCGCCCCTTCATCATGAAAAAGATATGATGTTTGCGGAAACATTTGCCCGGCAAAACAATATCCGGCATATTTCCTTGCGTTCCGACGAAATGATGTCCGAGGCGTTTTTGCGCAATCCGCCGGACCGCTGCTACATCTGTAAAAAAATGGTTTTTCGGATCATTATGGAAGCGGCGCAACAGGCGGGAATAGAGACCGTGGCCCATGGGGAAAATGTGGATGACGGCCGGGCCTATCGTCCGGGCATGCGGGCCGCTGAAGAAATGGGGATTATCGCCCCTCTGGCCGACGCCGGCCTGACAAAAGACGACATACGCCGGCTTTCCCGGCAAATGGGCCTTGCCACCTGGAACCAGCCCGCCTCCGGATGTCTTGCCACCCGCATCCCTTATCATTCGCCCATTACTCTGGAGAAGCTGCAAATGGTGGCGTCTGCTGAACAGGTGCTGGAAGGTCTGGGATTTCCCATCTCCCGGGTCCGGCATCATGGGGACCTGGCGAAAATCGAAGTGCCGGAAGAGATGCTTGAAAAGCTTCTGGTCCCCTCCGTTCGCCGGCCGCTTCTGGAAGCCTTCAAACAAATCGGCTTCCGCTATGTTTCCTTGGACCTGGAAGGCCATCAGTCCGGCCGTCTGGAAAGGTCCATCCATTCTTTGAGCGATCCTGTTTAAAATTTTCTCGCCTTTTGCTTGATTCCTTGTCCTTGCGTCTTATCTTTTTAAAACATGGTTATATATGAATCAAACCATGTGTCCTGGACCGGGCTTCGTATTGCTGTTTAACACTTTAAAAGAATGCGAGGTGCCGTATGAATTACATTACTCAAGACAGCCTGGCGGAGATTGAATTTCAACTCCGCTGGAAAAGCAGCGAAGCCGAACACGAAGAACGGTTACTGACCAAAGTGAATTTCTGGCGGGATATTCTGCCGCCGGGGGTTTCCAATCAACTGATGGGAAAACGATCCGGCGACCGTGTGGAGGCCAGTTATACGCCTCAGGCAGGGCTTCTGCCGAACTCCCCCGCCAACCGGATCACGGTCAACCGGAATCAATTTTTCTCCGAAACCCTGACGCCTCGGTACGGAAGGTTTTATCCCCTTGGGGTGCTCAGGGGCTTGCCTTGTGTTTTTCCCGGAAACATCAAACCGTTTCGCGTTAAAGGAATTGACGAGACCTGCATACAGGCCGATCTGAACCATCCCCTGGCGGATGTCGGCCTGGATTTGACCGCCGAGGTGCAGGATACGTTTGTCAAACCCTCCAAGCATGGATGTGCTGGATCTCATGAGCGCCTGGCGGTCCCATGTCCCGGAAAATTCCGGCGTGAAATCCCTGACAGGGCTGGGAATGAACGCGGCGGAAATGGCGGCTAATCCGCAGTTGACGGATTTTAAGGTCCATGACCTGAACCAGAATCCGCAATTGCCCTCCGCGGACAAGTCTTTTGACCTCTCGCTCTGCACGGTTTCAGTGGAATACCTGATCCATCCGGATGCGGTGTTTGCGGAGGTCGCCCGAGTGCTGCGGCCCGGCGGTGTGTTTGCGCTGACCTTTTCAAACCGCTGGTTTCCGCCCAAGGCCATCCGCGTGTGGCCCGGTCTTCACGAATTTGAGCGCATGGGCCTGGTGCTGGAATATTTCCTGCGGTCCGGAAAATTTGCGGACTTGCATACATTTTCATCCAGGGGATGGCCCCGTCCGGAATCGGATAAATATTATCCGCAGTTCCTGAAATCCGATCCTGTGTATGCGGTGTGGGGGAAAACCCGAAAATAGCTTGATCTTCGGAAATGAATAAAAAAAGGCTGAAGGCGGGAAATCCCCTTCAGCCTTTTACTTTTTCCCTTTGATCTTTCAGATTTGAAATATCTATCAATATTTTATAAAGACGACAAAGTCCCATTCAGTGATTATATTATAGTTTAGAGGAACCAATTCTGGCAAAAGCCCTTCCTAAAACCCTTTTCAACATATGTCCTTTGTCAGAGTTTGATTAATCAGTATTTATCAGTGATTCAAGAAACATGAATTGAAAAAAGTTGAGGAGGCTTAAATGTTAAGTAAAACAAAATTTCAGCAAAATACTTCATTAATTGTTTGTCCTTTGGAAAGAGTAGAATTTAATTTTCAAAGTGTAAATTTTGAAACAGGTTCTGCAAATTCACCTCTTGAAATTTGTTTGAATTATGGATGTAATTTTGCAGATGATTCAAATCATTTATCAGAAAATTTTTGTAAATGTCCTGAAGACCTGAATTCTTATGAAGCTAATGTGATAGAGCGACGATATCTTTATTTAAATAAATATAATCCTATGAAAAAAAATTTTTGGGAATTTGTAGCTTTAAACAAAGGGAAATTTAAACCAGAAATTGCCGCAAAATTATTTACTTGCGCACTTGAGAAATTTTCAATTTATAGTGAGCCGCTCTCTAAAGATGATTTTGCAGATTGCAGTTTTTGTAAGTTTGCTTGCGAAGATAAAATAAATAAAATTATTGGTAATGCAGATGGGGAATACACTTTAAAGGATATGATAGAAACTTGTAATTGTCCTCCAGATATGACTCTGGATTTTTATGATGAGGTTTATTGTTTGTATAAAAAACAAGAGCCTGCACAATTTTCGGATTTAGAAATAAAATTTAATAGAAAAGAATTTCAAAAATTCGTTTCTTCTGATGGTATTCATATCATAAAAAAGTTAAATAATCTTAAAATAGAAAAAAAGCTTTCAACTCAAGAGCGTCATTATTTCTCCAATTATTATCTAAGTTTGATGAAGACTCAAGCTCGTCACAGTGACGATGAATTTAAGAATATTGTTTTAAAATGGATTGATGAAAAAAATAAACGAAGATTGCATAAAAAAAATGTGATTGATCTTTATGCATTAAACCTCAAGGCAAGGATCAAGGAGGATTATTCACGAGCCGATCGAACTCGATAAATATAATGAATAAAGAAAGACTGAAGGAAAGGGTGATTTTTTTCTTCAGCCTTCAACCTTCAGCCTTTCTTTTTAAAACTGAATCCCTCTCTTCATCGCCATATTCATCATCTGCTCCATGCTTGAGACCGGTGGGATTTTCTGTTCGGATTGGGGTTTCATGACCAGTCGGATGGCATCCGACGGGCAGGTGGAAACGCACAGGC
>PCSG01000246.1:5693-7345 GCA_002772195.1 Desulfobacterales bacterium CG23_combo_of_CG06-09_8_20_14_all_51_8
GGTCATCCGCACTCATGGTGATGGCTCCCATCTGGCAGCGGTCCATGCAGGCCTCGCAACCGATGCAGGCCTCCGCATCCACCTCGGCAAAATAATTAGAAAATACCAGATCCGCCGGATTGTCGCAGGCATTTAAGGATTTCAGCACGCCGCAGCAGTCGCCGCAGCAATTGCACATGCCGCCGGGATTCTGGGCCGTGGCCGGCTGGGTCACGAGTCCGGCGGTCCGGGCCTCGCTTAAAATCCTGACAGCTTCATCTTTGTCCACCCGGCGGCCCATGTCATGGTCCAGATAATACTGGGCCATGGAGCCGAACATGAAACAGGCTTCCAGAAGTTTGCCGCAGCCTTTATTCACAGTTTGCCTGAGTTTTCGGCAGATACAGTCGGTGACCACAATGAGCTTCTGCTTTTTGAGGAGTTCCACCGCGTCATCATAGGCGGCCACATGCTGGGCCACGTCAACGGACTCCTGAACCGGGATGGTGCGCAGAAATCCGCCGGCGTTTTCGGCCATGGCGCGGCTGAATTCCGCATCAAAATATTCTTCCACGAGCCGGGCGAATTCCTTGTCCAGCCGTTTGACCTGAAACTCAAACAGGCCGTGGACAAAGGGAATGGCGCCGTATTTTATGGAATCCTCTTTTTTCAGGCAAAACAGCAGGCCCCGGTCCGCCATGTTTTTCAGCCGGGCGGCTGTTTCATCCACGGGTTTGCCGATTCTTTGGGCCACGGCTTCCGGCGGTTTCAGCATGGGGGGGAGGGTTAAAAACAGGGCTGCGTCGTCTTCGGAAAACATGGCTTTTAAGATTTTGATTTCAATGCCGGATTCCGTGGCCGGAAACCCGACCGAATATTTGTCCAGGCGTTTCTGGAGGTCGCGGTAGATGTCGGTTGTCATAAATAGGTTCCTTTTCGGATGTCAGAAAAATGGCCCGGAGGCGGGCATTATTTTGTTTTTTGTTCCCATTCAGCGATGAACGTTCCCTCTTCAATCTCCTCCCAGCCGGTGATCATGCCTTTAATATGAGCGAAAACCGTATGGCCGGTGGTGGTCATATAAACATGGATGATCAGGAAAACAAGCACGGCAAAAGCGACCGCCGTGTGAACGCCCGCAATAATCCCAAGGGTCAGGGATGCCATTCCCCAGGCATTCCATGAATTGTATGTCCAGTATAATAAACCGGTGAACATCTGGGCCGGGAGCACCAGAGCGGCGATCCCCAAATAAGTCAAGCGCTGGAGGGGGTTATGTTTCGCGTCTTTTCGTTTCGGCACCGGATGGGGCTTTCCCGTAAAAATTCCGAAGCTGTAATAATGAATCACGGAAAACAATTTTTTTGTGGTGGGGATATACTGCTTCCATTCGCCGGTGGTAAACAGCCAGAACACAAAAAACGCAAAGGTGATCAGCCAGGTAATGCCGATGGTATTATGAATCCGCACTGCCTGCTCAAACCCAAGGATGGCATAGGTCCCGTGTATTTCAAGTCCGGTAAACAGAAGGACCGCGATAAACACCATTTGCAGCCAGTGCCAGGACCTTTCATACCGGGTATACAGGTAAATGCGTTTCATGTTTTTAGATTTACTGAAGTTTCCCAAAAAATCATCATGCCGCCATGCGGAGTAGTACGGACACGAGGGAA
>PCSG01000015.1:0-2281 GCA_002772195.1 Desulfobacterales bacterium CG23_combo_of_CG06-09_8_20_14_all_51_8
CGACGGGGCTGCGGCAACCGTGGTGATGTCCGAAGAGCGCGCCAAAGTCCTGGGGTGCCAGGTCCTGGCCCGCATCGGTGCCCAGGCGTCATATGCCATTGACATGAAATATGTGCTGGTGGCCCCCATCTGGGCCATCCCCAAATGCCTGAAAAAAGAAGGCATCGGCAAAGACGCGGTGGATCTGTATGAAATCAACGAAGCCTTCAGCGGCTCCACTGTGGCGATTTTAAAGGAACTGAATCTTGATCCGGCAGTCGTCAACGTGAACGGCGGCGCGGTGGCGCTGGGCCACCCCATTGGCGCCTCCGGCTGCCGGCTGCTCGTCACTCTGATCCATGAAATGATCCGCCGGGACAAGAAAACCGGCCTGGCCTCCCTCTGCCTGGGCGGCGGCGAAGCCGTGGCCCTGGTGGTGGAGCGGTAATTGCTGGCCTTTATTTTTTAAAGGTGAGGATCCAGAGGCCCTTGCAACCTTGTGATTGAAATCATCGAGGCTGTTCAGGATACGGGCAGGCTCATCTCCGGGGTTGCTTCCGCCAGAGAGGAATAGCTGCGGGGCATCAATCAGATCAATAAAGCCATAATGGAGATCGACTCATTGACCCAAGAGGATGCAGCTCTTGTGGAAGAAACGGCAGCAGCCAGTGAAGAGGTCACAAGCCAGGCACAGAGCATGCTTAAAAAGATACAGGCAAGGTAGGAAAACGATAGGATGCAGGATATTATGAGGACAATATTCTAAAGAGGAGTCATCCATGGATAACGGCATAATACACAGGCTCTTTCTTAAAGAGTATGAAGCTTCCTCATTTATAATCCAGCAGAAGGCAACCGTGCTCACCTGGAGCCACCTGATCCTTATCCCTGTCGTGACTTCATATTTTTTTATCAATCTCATGAGGAACAATGCCCGTGAGCTCATGGGCGTCTTTTTCATCGACCTGTCCTTTCTGGCTGCGCTGACCATAGGCCTGGTTCTCATCAGGAAGGGAAAGTACCAGACAGACGTAAACAGCATCATCATTATCACAACCATACTCACCATCCTGGGCCATCTGGTAAAGAGGCATGTCCAGGTGGAAACCGGCGCAAACAGCTACTGCGTGCTCATGTATGCAGTCATGATCTTTACGGCCATGTTCAGCACACGAAAGATACTTACACTGGTATCGATTATCTTCCTTGCGCTCACGCTCTCAATGTATGCCTTTGCAATAGGCCATGCTCAGTCTGCAGTCCATTTCCATCTGCTTTCAAGTACCCTGAACAATATCATCGTGATTATCATTGCCCTGTGCCTCTCCTATCAGAACGGCATAATCACGGACCGGGCGCTCGAGGTCACCGAACAGGAGCTGAGAACCAATGCAGAACTGAACAGAACCCTGGAGCAAAAGGTCGAGGAACGCACAGAAAAGCTCAAGGAATCCATGTCGCAGATCAAGGTGTTGAGCGGCCTCATTCCTATCTGCGCCAACTGCAAAAAGATCCGCGACGACAGCGGCTACTGGAATCAGCTAGAATCATACATCAAGGAGCACTCGGAGGCAATATTCAGCCACGGCATCTGCCCTGACTGCACCAAGGAACTTTATCCGGAAGAATATGCAGAGATGTATCCGGATGGTCCTGATGAGAAATAAACGCCTTTATCCGCGTAATCAATTTAATACAACGTGTCCCGGGAAGGCCAGGACCTGTATACGGCGGGCTCCTACGCACGCGCCCTTGCAGCCGTCCGGGAAGGCCGGTTTAAAAAGGAAATCAACGAAGCCTTCAGCGGGTCCACGGTGGCGATTTTAAAGGAACTGAATCTTGATCCGGCAGTCGTCAACGTGAACGGCGGCGCGGTGGCGCTGGGCCACCCCATCGGCGCCAGCGGCTGCCGGGTCCTGGTCACCCTGATCCATGAAATGATCCGCCAGGACAAGAAAACCGGCCTGGCCTTCCCTCTGCCTGGGCGGCGGCGAAGCCGTGGCCCAGGTGGTGGAGCGGTAACAGAAAGCGGACTTCCGCGTTGTCGGCTTTTGAAAGCCGACCTACGTCGCCAGTAATTGCCCGATCAGGTCCTCGCATTCAGCCAGGGTCATGATGCGCGGGACCGGATAATCCGGATGAGCCTCGTCCAGGGCCCGTTTGGCGATCAAAGGGATGTCTTCTTCCTGAAGCTCTTTGATAAAGGTGGGAATTTTCATGTTCCGATTCAGGGATTTCACTTTATCAATGAACTTGAGAGACAAGTCTTCCGGGCTCTCCCGGCGAGTGCCCAGATGCCCGG
>PCSG01000015.1:2311-7315 GCA_002772195.1 Desulfobacterales bacterium CG23_combo_of_CG06-09_8_20_14_all_51_8
CCTCCTTGCGGCAGAATTCCAGTACGTAAGGCAGTATCACGGCATTGGCCAGCCCGTGGGGCACCCCGTACATATCCCTCCCATGTTGTGGGCAATCGCGTGCACATACCCCACGTAGGCCCGGGTAAAGGCCGATCCCGCATAAAACGAGGCCAGGGCCATATTTTCCCGAGCCTCCAGATCCGATCCGTTTTTATAGGCTTTCTCAAGATTCTCAAAAATCAGGAGGGTGGCGTTTTTGGCATGTTCATCCGTGAATTTCGACCCGTTTAAGCCGATATAGGCTTCCACGGCATGGGTCAGGGCATCCATGCCGGTGGCGGCGGTGATGTGGGGCGGAAGGCCGACCATAAGCGCGGGGTCCAACACGGCGATTTTTGGGATCAACTTTAAATCACTGATGGCGAATTTTTCATGAGTGGCGGGGTCGGAGATCACAGCGGCCACAGTGGTTTCAGAGCCGGTGCCGGCGGTGGTGGGCACGCAGAAAAACGGCGGAATGGGCAGAAATACCTTGAACATCCCTTTCATCCGGCGCACGGAAATATAGGGATTGGCGACGCGGGCCCCGATGATTTTGGCGCAGTCCATGGCCGATCCCCCGCCGAACCCGATAATGCCGTCACAATTGTTTTTCTGATAGACTTTGCGGCCGTTTTCCACATTTTCAATCGTAGGGTTGGGCTGCACATTATCATAAACCGTATAACGGATGCCGTGGTCTTTTAATGATTCCAGAAGGCTCTCCGGTAATTTCAGGTCCATCAGCACCTTGTCGGTAACCACCAGCACATGCCTGACCCCCCTCACCTTAATATTTTCCGCCAGATTTTTAATGCTTCCGGAACCGATCAGCAGAGCGGGCACTGGAAACGGAACGATCATGGAGACCATTTTCATGGCGCGATGCTGGGCCCGGTACATTCCTTTTTTTAATGTCCAAATCATGTTTTTCTCCTGTTCTTATCAAATTTTAGATCATACAGCATATCTTTATAGATCATAAAGCGTATCATCTTTGCGGGGCGGCTGGTTTTTACCGGACCGCCCGCCGCCTTTTTTCCCGGGAAGGATAAACGGTTCCTCGTCTTCCATACGGTCTCCCATCTCCGCTTCGATGGTTTCCGGATCTTCCCCGCGTTCCATGCGAAGGAGGGCCTCCTCCATGCCCGGCCCCAGGCCCACACCGGTCATATCCGTTAATTTTCGCATGAGCTTCGCCGCCTGCCGGGGATCGTCCTCGTTGATGTGTTCGGCTTCCCGAGCCATCATTTCCATGGCTTTTTCCATTTTCGAGGCATCCATGGGCAGATCGTCCATGGTGTTTTCTTCAGCTCTCCCGGTCACGGCAAACAGGGACGCCCGGCGCGATAATTGGGGATTGCCGCATCGGGGGCAGGCGGGGATTTTTTGGGTGTTGACGGTTCGTGAAAAAAAATTAAACAGGGTATTACAGCGTTCGCAATAAAACTCGTAAATCGGCATAATGCAATTCTCACCAAAACATATTCTGAAAGCGTTTCAGATAAATCCACCTATCGGATGGCCTCAAAAATATGCCAAAAAAATGCCAAGCTGTCAATCGCCTTTAAAGCGCGTTTCTAACTCACCCGGGGTTGGCCGGCTGTTTTTCAGAAGCTGCTTTTTTATTGACAAAGGACCCGCCCTGAATTTATAGTTCGTACACAAAGGATCAGCCACATGTCAAAATTACCTGAGGATCTACCGGATTGCATGGTGTTTCTTCTGGGCAAAGCCTATCAGCGAGCCCATGCCGGTTTTAAAAAACAGCTTAAAAAATACGGTCTTACCAACATGCAACACTTGGTGCTGGAAGGCCTGTGGTATGCGCCGGGCATGACCGCCGCCGAACTCTGCAAGCTGCTGATCATCGACAAGGCCACGGCGTCGGGCATTCTGGAAAGAATGGTGGATACCGGCTGGATAGTCAAAAAACAGGACCCGGGCGACGGCCGGGTTCAACGCCTCTATCCATCGGAAAAAGCCGGCGAGTTCAAGGACCGGCTGATTGACGAGCGGAAAAAAGCCAATAAAAACATCCTGAAAAAATTCAACCTGGAAGAGCAAGTGCTGTTTAAGCGCCTGCTCAGGGATTTGATTTAACCCGCGCCGACTTTTCCCGTATTGTTTTTCTGATCAATGGCCCTCGGGTGAATTTTCCGGGCTGCTTTGTTCGCATACAAACAAGAAACCCCTAATTCAAAGAAATGATTCAAAAAATTGATCCAAAGAAAAAGGAGACGTTCCATGACCCTGCTCAACCCCAAAAAAGAAACCTTCGCCCATCTCGATCCCCGGTCCCGGGAGATCATGCTGAAAACCGTCGCGTATTTTGAGTCCCGGGGCAAAAAACGCCTCAAACACGACAGCCATGAGCGCATCTGGTATGATGATTTTCTCCAGTTTATGAAGGACAACCAGGTTCTGGCCACCCTCCTGACGCCGGCCCCCTATGCGGAAGGAGACCCGGAAAAACGCTGGGACACTTTCCGGATCAACGATTTCAGCGAAATTCTGGGTTTTTACAACCTCTCCCACTGGTACACCTGGCAGGTGTCCATTCTGGGCCTGGGCCCCATTTTCATGGGCAAGAACGAAGCCGTGAAGAAAAAAACCGCCAAGTTCCTTAAAGAAGGCGGCATTTTCGCCTTTGGTCTTTCCGAGCGGGCCCACGGCGCGGACCTGTATTCATCGGACATGATGCTCACCCCCCTGGGTGACGGCAAATATGTGGCCGACGGCGGCAAATATTATATCGGCAACGGCAACAAGGCGGCCCTGGTATCCACCTTCGCCAAAAATTCGGAAACCGATGAATATGTGTTTTTCGTGGTGAGTCCCGAGCACCCCAATTATGAGCTGGTCCAGAACGTCGTGAACTGGGAAGGCTATGTGGCGGAATACGCCTTAAACAGCTATCCCATCACCGACGAGGACATCCTCACCACCGGCCGGGACGCCTGGGATTCATCGCTCAACACCATCAACGTGGGCAAGTTCAATCTGGGCTGGGGCGCCATCGGCATCGCCACCCATTCCTTCTATGAAGCCATCAACCACGCCAGCCACCGCAACCTGTTCGGCAAATGGGTCACGGACTTTCCCCACATCCGACAGCTGTTCACCGACGCCTACAGCCGCCTGGCGGCCATGAAGCTGTTCGCCCAGCGGGCCACGGACTATATGCGCAGCGCTTCGGAAACCGACCGGCGGTATCTTCTTTACAATCCCATGGTAAAAATGAAGGTCACCACCCAGGGCGAAGAAGTCATCAACCTGCTCTGGGATGTCATCGCGGCCCGGGGATTTGAAAAAGACATGTATTTTGAGCTGGCCGTCAAGGATATCCGATCCCTGCCCAAACTGGAAGGCACGGTCCATGTCAACATGGCGCTGATCATCAAATTCATGGCCAATTTCTTCTTCAATCCCGGTCAGTTTCCGGAGATCCCGTATCGGAACGATCCGAAAAACGACGATTTCCTGTTCAACCAGGGAGCGACCAAGGGACTGGGCAAAATTCAGTTCCATGATTACAACCTTGCTTACGCCGATGTTGATCTTGAAAATGTAAAAATCTTCAAACAACAGATCGAACTCCTCAAGGATTTTCTCATGAACGCCACCCCCACGGCGGAGCAGTCCCAGAATATCGATTTTCTGCTGTCTTTGGGCGAACTCTTCACCCTGGTGGCTTATGGGCAGTTGATCCTTGAAAAATACAAGATGGAAAAACTCGAAGATGACCTCATGGAGCAGATTTTTGATTTCATGGTCCGGGATTTTTCCAAGTTCGCCCTTCAGATTTATTCCAAGCCTGACAGCACGGACAAACAGATGGACCTGTGCATGAAAATGATTAAAAAACCGTTTACGGACAAGGCCCGTTTCCAGCGGTTCTGGGAAAACCATGTGTTTGCGCTGAAGGATACGTATGAGATGAATGCGTAGGGAGGTCGAAGGCTGAAGACTGAAGCTGAAAGGTCAAAGCTGAAAGTTGAAAACATCTAAAAGACGATAAAGCCCGGCTTCCTGTTTTTTCAGGGAGCCGGGCTTTATTTCTGGAAATTCAGGTTAATTCCCGTTTTTCTTGCTTTCACCAACCCCAAATGATAAAAAAACAGCCGTGACTCCTGCGATCATTGAATTTGAAACAATATCTATTATATAAATTTTGATCGCGAGTATCGGTATCACGATTTTCTGGACAGAGTGATTTATAAATAAATGATATAATTTAAAAATGGCACAGCAGGAAGGAGAAATGAAAACGACAAACAAGGAAAAAAAATCGCCGTTGGCATACTCGCTTTGTTTGATGGCCTTTTTACTATTTATAGGTTCCACAAACACCTTGGCCGATGATCAAAAATCGGTAGCCAACGTTAAGGATACCGAAGGGAAGACCTACAAAGTTCAGTCCTTGCATGCGAAATACAGGGCGGGAGGTTCGTGGTTGGGAAGACGTCCGGAAGAAACTTCATCATCACTGAAAATCGTCTTCTCGATGACAAAAGATCGTGTCGAAACAACAGAAGAGGTCGAATTCGAGTTTGCGAAACTCCGTCGAATCGTATTGAAGAATGCCGACATTCCCGCTGAGATCAAGCCAACGCTTAACAACTCAGGTAGAGAGAACATACGGATCGAAAGGCGTGATGGTACGGTCATACTTCTCGGGAATCTGGCTATGATCGAAGTGGACGCAAATGGCAAACAAATTAAGAGAACTGACTTTAACTCATACAGTTTCAAGGCGGGGGAAATTCAAGGCCAATACATAACTCTCGACGGCTTTGGCGGGCATTCGAGAACTTCAGATGGAAAGGAAGGAGATTTCTGGATTACGGAGTGGGAGACCGCCAGCATCGAGTTTGAGTAAAAGTGAAAAATCAGACCATTAAAAACCTTCAGAAAAAACTCCTGAAAAGGAGAAGCGGCCTTTCTCGGAGGGCCTAATTCTCTCCGGTTTTTGGATAACGG
>PCSG01000015.1:7329-8863 GCA_002772195.1 Desulfobacterales bacterium CG23_combo_of_CG06-09_8_20_14_all_51_8
CTGGGAGCCGGTTCTGAAAGCATTAAGGATAATATGACCAGTACATGGACGCCATTGGAAACCGCTTACCTAACACCAAATGAAAACCACGCAATATTTTGAATATACGCGAAAGCGCCCCGATCGTTCTCAGATAAAAGAAGAATGGATAAGAACGGTTATCCAAAAACCGGAAAAAGTTGAAATCCAATCCGACGGCAGGATCAGAAAATGGGCGAAAATATCAGAAGCAGGAAAATATCTGAGGGTTATCCTGCTCGAAGATGGCGAAACAGTGCATAATGCCTTCTTCGATCGATCATTTAGGGAGATGTGAACAATGAAAGTAAAATATTTTTCAGATACGGACACGGCTCACGTGGAATTTACAGACAAGGCCGTCCACGAAACCAAAGAAATCAGTGAAAATGTCTATATCGACCTTGATGGAGAAGGCAACATCGTCAATATGACCATCGAGCATGCCAAAGACAGTGCGGGGCTCTGGGAATTCTCCTATCAGGAAATGCCCCGCAAAACCGCATAAACAGATAGCGCCAAGTCAATTCATTTCAAAAACACCGGCACGTCGCAGATCACGATATACGGATCAAACGCCTGGGAAATATAAAGGTTGTCCTGAAAAATCATGGCGGTGGACGCCGCGCTGATGGTTTCTCCGCTGTCCACATACACCACATCCTTGACATAAATCTCCGGACGGATCCGGAAAACAATGGATGGCGCTGGCTTTTCCGGGTCTTTCCGGTGGTCTAAAAACGCCAGGTCATCATAATGGGCCGTGGTCAAAAGAGAATCTTTGTACCGCATCAGATTGTCCGGCCCCTTGACGTGAACCACGGTCTCCGGAGTTCCCAGCGCCCCGTCCGGCATGCGCGGAAAGACCATCACCTCATCCCCCTGGGTGGCGGTCACAAACACCCGGTCGGTCTCCGCAAGAATCCCGTTGGCAAAAGCAATATCGTCGGCAACGATTTTCCAGATTTTTTGACGGGCATCATAGAAGGCGATTTCAGAGGATTCGGATCGCAGATACATGGCAAGACTGCCGGGAACATCATTGGTGACGTAGATATCACCGGACGGAATCACCGACAGGTCATTGGGTGACCACAGACAGGCCGAATCTTCCATCAGTTCCACAAAACGAAGCGCATCCCTTCCAATTTTATAAACGGCAATGGCATTTTCCTTTCTTTCCATGTGGCCGTAAGGGTCATGAAGAATCACATACAGCAAGGCGCTTGACCCGTCCTTTCGGATATCCATACCGTGGGGCTTGAAAGCAATGAGCGCATTGGGTTCATTGGTGCGCGCAAGCTCACCGGTGGCTTCGGATTCCAGGTCAAAGGCCCAGATGCCGCCGGAGGATTCCGGGGCGCGCCGGTCATGGGATGAAATTAAAAGCCGTGGGGGACCGGACCAGAGATCAAGAACAAAATCCTCCGGACCCGGGGCGACTCTGACCTTGCGGCAGACGATGTCTTCGATGGGAATCGGCAGAGGGTCTCTAAGATTACACCCGGAAAACAAC
>PCSG01000015.1:9014-13753 GCA_002772195.1 Desulfobacterales bacterium CG23_combo_of_CG06-09_8_20_14_all_51_8
TCTGGCCGCCGCCGACTGGTTCCAGTTCACGTCGCGCAGCACTTGAATTAAAACGCTGCTTTCGTCCGCCGGCTCTGATGGCAAGGGGTTGCGATGAAACGGCAGACCGGCATTTCCGGACGTCATTTTGACGGGAAGGTGTTCCATGCCGATCGTCCCCTTCGGGCACAGCACAAACGCGTAATCCATGGCGTTTCGGAGTTCCCGGACATTTCCGGGCCAGGAATAGGACGCCAGGATGTCCATGACTTCAGGGGTGACGCCTGAAATCTGCTTGCCGCTTTCCCGTGCCTTCTGCCGGATGAAATGTGACACAATCATCGGGATGTCCTCCCGGCGCTCCGCCAGTGGCGGGCAGTGCAGGGGGAAGACGTTGATTCTGAAAAACAGATCTTCCCGGAAATCTTCCCGCGCGATCAATTGTTCGAGATTCTTGTTGGTGGCTGTGATAATGCGAACATTCACCGCAATGGGCTGATGATCCCCCACCCGTTCAATCTTTTTTTCTTCCAGGACCCGCAGCAGTTTGATCTGGGTGGACAGGGGGATATCGCCGATTTCATCTAAGAAAATACTTCCTTCATGGGCCGCCTCAAACCGTCCGATGCGGTTCCGGTCCGCGCCGGTGAATGCGCCTTTCACATGACCGAACAATTCGCTTTCCAGAAGGCTGTCATTTAATGCCGCACAGTTGACCTTGATAAAGGGTTTGCCTTTGCGGGGCCCGGCCTCATGGATGGCCCTTGCCACCAGTTCCTTGCCGGTCCCGCTGTCTCCCTGGATCATGACCGGCGCGTCTGCATTTGATACAATTTCAATGAGTTCGAATAAATTTCGCATCACGGGGGATTTGCCCATAATCCCATGGTAACCGTCATCCAACTGGAATGTCTGGCGCAGGTTCTTAATTTCCTGCTGCTGCCGGATAATCTGAGACATATCCGTCAATGTTTCCACGACCCCCGCAATTTCACCATTCGAATTTTTCAGAACGGTTCCGCTTTTCAGGAGATGCACGGTTCGTCCATCCTTATGGGTAATTGAACAGTTTTTGTCCCGGACATGACCCTTTAAAAACAGCATGCACCAGACGTCCGTCTCCCCTTTGTCAAAAATCTTACATCCCGTGCAGTTTAACATACGGCAATCTTTATGTTTGAGATCTTCTTCCGTGTATCCGATCAGTTTTTCAACAGCCGCATTGGCCGCGACAAATTTTCCCTTGGTATCAAATATGAGAAGTCCATCTTGGAATGTATCGGCGATGGTTTTCCAGTAATTCCCAATATCCAATTTTGTTTCCGCCATCCGGTGTCTCCATAAGATAAAAATAAACAACTGCTAACTGTTATGTTTACATGTGTAAATTTAATACGAATATATCCCAAAAGCAAGACTTTCGCCTGTTTTTCATGGCGATCCGTAACCATTTGAATTCATAAATTTTTCTTTGGTTATGATTGACATAACAGGAATATGGGTATTAAATGATAGCTTCGATATTTTCTGGCACAGACGTTGCAAAATTAAAAAACTTTTGTAATGGAACCCCTGATCGTTAATCTGTCATCAACCGATTCATTTTTAACATTTACAGGAGGCAATGCATGAAACGTTTTTTAAGAACATCGATCCCGCCAGTTTTTTTACCCGGCTTTTTATTCGGACTGGCCCTGTTGTTATTTTTAGCCATGCTGCTTTACGCCGCAGACCAGTATCCGGCAAACTGCCCCAAAGCCCAGGGAGACATGACAAAATGCCCGAATTGCCCGGTCAACGAGCTGAAGCAAGAGATTCAAACCCTCCAGCAAAAAATTGAAAAACTGGAAAAAGACGGCGCTTATGTCCAGGAGGATATTGACGACCTTGGCACACGGGTAGATAAAACCGAGCTTCACACCGCCACAGATAAGGTGTCTTTCGGCGTCTATTTCCGAACAGAAGCCAGCAGCCTGCATTATGACAATATCCTGGGCGCGCCCCCTGAGTTGATGGGTGCTTTTTTCACCCCAATGGCCATGGGCGGCTTCAACGGCGCCACCCTCTCCCAGATTCAGCAGGCCATCTATCAGATGGCCATGAATAACCAGATTCCCGCCCCCAAATCCTATGACGCCAATAATGATATTCTCTATACCAACAAATTTCGAATGGATATGAAAGCCATTGTCAATGATCAGCTCAGTTTTGCGGGACGCATGGCCGTCTACAAAGTCTTCG
The DNA here is from genome assembly GCA_002772195.1 of Desulfobacterales bacterium CG23_combo_of_CG06-09_8_20_14_all_51_8. Classification (GTDB taxonomy): domain Bacteria; phylum Desulfobacterota; class Desulfobacteria; order Desulfobacterales; family Desulfosalsimonadaceae; genus SURF-3. The sequence goes on from PCSG01000015.1 coordinate 11,235, forward strand.
GCGACAGCACGGAAGTGAAATTCAATCAGGGCAGCCTTGGGGACGTCAATTTTGACGGCACCACTTCCAGCCTGCCCAGAGGCGATTCCGTTCACCTGGAACGCGCTTATTTTGTCTATAATCATGACCTCAATAATATTCCCATCAGTTTTTCTCTGGGTCGCCGTCCGGCCACCGACGGGCCGCCCCTGGAATACGGCAACTACAGCCTGGTGGGCGGATCGCCGCTGGCGACCATCATCAACTGGCAGTTTGACGGCGCGTCCCTGTCCTTTGGCCTGGAAGACATCACCGGCATTCCCGGCGCCTCCTTCAAACTTTGTTATGGCGTCGGATTTGAGTCAGACTGGGGAAACGCCACCTCCCTCAATTATATGGCCTCGGATGTTGAAGACGTTCACCTGGTGGGATTTATATCGGATTTCTATAACGACGGCGCCACCAGCGTGATGTTTAATTACGCCCACGCCTGGGATATCACCGACGGCTTTACCGGCACCACCGTCATGCCGTTTATCATTAAAACCGCGGACACCAATGGCGACGGCGAGGCGGAATACACCTTCGAACAGAACAGCGGCGCATTCATCAGCCGAATGGAACCCATGACCAATATCGGCGACTGGGATGCGGGGACCTTGCTGCTTCGAACCAATCTGTCCGAATCTCTGGCGCACAACATTGATTTCTTCCTCGCCGGTTCCGCCAGTTATACCGATCCCTCCCGGATTTCAACTAATCCGTTCTACAGAATGATGGGCATGGGGCTGTTAAGCTTCAACGGCCAGCTTGAAACCCATGACGGATACAGCATCTATACCGGCGCGCTGTTCCCCATGCCGTTAAACGCCAGGCTCGGCCTCGAATACAACTGGGGTTCCAAATACTGGTTCAATTTCACCGGCGCAGAAGATTCCGTGATCGGCAGCAAACTTGCGGTTCGCGGGGATGTATATGAAGCCTATTATATTCAGCCCATTATTGCTAAAAATTTCTTTGTCAAACTGGGCGCTCAGTATTATGATTATGCTTATACCGGCAGCGGCAATCCTCTGGGCGCGCCGATGAAGATTTCCCAGGCCACGGCCCTGGATACCATCAATCCGGTGGTGGACGAAGTTTGGAATTATTACGCGTCTGCAACGTTTAATTTTTAGCCCATAAAAGAATCAGGAGAACATCATGACCCAAAAACTATTTTTTATCCTTACCGTATTAACCGTGACGGCCAGCTTTGTCGCGGCCAGCTTTGCGTTTGAACCTGGAGATGAAAGAAAAGGCAAATACATGTTCCGGAAAAACTGCCGGGCCTGCCATATCGACGGCGGCACCGCCAAGGCACTGAGTCCCAACAGTAAAACCCAGGCCCAGTGGGAAAAAGCGTTTGAGAAATATGACCGCTACCAATGCGTCGCAGAATGGAACAAGTTAACTCCGGAAGACAGAAATAATATTTTGACCTATTTATATACCCACGCCATTGATTCACCGGCGCCTGCCACATGCGCTCAATAACTATTTCAGAATTTGTAACGATTCGCCCGACAGATGTCTTTCGGCGTCTGTCGGGTTATCATGAAGTCTTGCCATGCATATCACCTGCTCATGAGCCCATTTGAATCAAAGGGAGCCATATTGTGCGACAAAAACACCTCACCCTTTTCTGTCTCCTGATCACCCTCTGCCTGATCCTGCCGGAGATGGTTCCGGCGACTGCTTCGCAGCCCAAATCGGATGTAAAAACACCGGCGACGGTTTCGGACACATCCGAAAAACAGACCACCGCCGACCATTCAAAATTCCCGGCCCTCAATCAGACATTTGAAACCGGACAGGCCATTACCGATGCCTGCCTGACCTGTCATACCGAGGCGGACGATCAGATCCAAAAAACCATTCACTGGAACTGGCTGTCATCCTATGATGCGGAAGGCAAAACCGGCAAAGCCGGATATTCCATCAACAATTTCTGCATTTCAGGCAATAAGATGGAAGACACGGACTGCACCACCTGTCATATCGGCTGGAATAAAAAAAAAGAAGGGATCAACTGCCTGCTCTGCCATTCCCAGAAAGACATCAAATGGCGGGATGAATTTAATGATTATGCCTTTTTCAAGGAATCCGGTGATATGGATATCGCCGCTGAAATTCAGGGCAGAATCAGAGAAGGCGCCCAGAGCATCGGCCTGCCCGGCCGCCGCAACTGCGGAGCTTGCCACTTCTATGGCGGCGGCGGAGAAGCGGTGAAACACGGGGATCTGGATGCCTCCCTTCATAACCCGGACAAAAATCTGGATGTACACATGGGCGTGGACAGCGAAAACTTTCGATGCACCCGCTGCCACACCACCACGGCCCATCAGATTGCCGGTCGCGTCTATTCAACGCCTGCCTCCATGCACCGGAAAAGCCTGGTGGAGGATGATATGGTTCCCAAAATCATGTGCGAATCCTGCCATACCGCAACCCCGCGCGGAAAAGGGAATAAAATGAATGACCATACGGATAAGGTGGCC
>PCSG01000258.1 GCA_002772195.1 Desulfobacterales bacterium CG23_combo_of_CG06-09_8_20_14_all_51_8
CTGGAAGCGACGCTTTCCAGATCGGGCTACAAGGTGACGCTTGCGGCAAACGGCGGCGAGGCGTTGCTGGTGGTGGAAGAGCGGGGTTTGAAACCCGACCTGGTCATCACGGACGTGGTCATGCCGGGCATGAGCGGCTCGGCGCTGGCGGAGCGACTTCGGCGAAAGCAGCCCGACCTCAAGGTGCTCTTCATGTCCGGTTATACCGACGACGCCATCGCTTACCACGGAGTCCTCGATCCAGGAACACCTTTCATCCAAAAACCGTTCACCCTTCGTGATATTGCCGAAAAAGTCCGGGCAGTGTTGCGGAAGAAGTAGCTCGAGAGAAATGAATATCCAACGAACAAGGATAGATTGTGTAAGCGCAGCGAACCACGATCTTGTCCGGTGTTGAAACCGCTGCACTGGATTTTTATTCCGCTGCGCTCCGTAAAAACCAGTGAGCTCAATCATTAGGTATTGGTGAAAAATGAAACCAGGATCAAAAGATAAGAAAATAAAGATATTAATTTCAGGCAAAGAGCTTTCAGAATTGCAACGCCATACTTGGTCAATGACAGAAGCTTTTGGTCTTGATCGTCGAATTGAAAATTATCAAGGGACACGTCCTATTGGGTTTTATCGTTGGGATTTAGATTGCCTGATTGATGTCATAGATATCGCGCTTAATGACCCGAATGATTATCCTGACAAAAATAGCGAAGGATACAGGGCTTTGATGGAGCTCGATAAACGGTTAAAGAAAGAATATCAAAAAAAATTTGAATAGTCGAAAAGCGAACAATCGCACCAACTCAGGCTGGCAATTCCGCTGCGCTCAATTGCCAGCCGGTTATGTGGAACGTTTTAGCGACCTGGAACAGACCATCATCATTATAAAGGAGAGAACATGAGCGATAAACACGAAGAATGGTTAAAACAAGCTGATTACGACATGGACACGGCGGATGCCATGTTTCGGAGTGGTCGGTATTTCTATGCCGTGTTCATGTGTCATTTATCCATTGAAAAGTCGTTGAAGGGTCTGTATACAAAGGTATTGGATGAGATCCCGCCTAAAACTCATAACCTCCTGTACCTTCAAAACATGATCACCACAAGTAAGGAGGTGTTGGCATGGGTCAAGACACAGTTTTAGGCATCATCCAGAAATTCAAACAGGCCTTGGAATCTAATATTCGAGTTGAGCAATTGATTCTCTTTGGTTCCTATGCAGGAGGTACTGCCCGTGAGGATAGCGATATTGACCTGGTCGTCATTTCGCCAAGTTTTTCAGGGAAAACATACTGGGAACGCATAGACATCCTCACTGATGCCATTTATAAAGTATTTGCACCTATCGAAGCCTCGGCATTTACTCCAGACGAGTGGAAATCCGAAAAATCGTTAATCTCGGATTATGCCAAAAATGGTATTTTGGTATCATGAGACGATGCTCCCACGCCCGTTGTGGGATATCCATCGAACAAGGATAGGTCGTGTGAGCGTAGCGAACCACGACCTATCCTTCCAACCAGAATTCAATATGCATTTCAGGGTAAAAAAGGATTGATCCTGCTTGACCAAATGAGAGCCGTTGACAAATCCCGGTTAATTCAAAAACTGGGTGTAATTTCTCAAAGCGCGCAGATGAAGACGATCAAGTGTTTACAAGAGCTTTTCGCGTCTTAAGGGCTGACGCTTGCCCGCAGCGTCGATGTTAGGTCCGCAATGATGACAAATTTAGATAAATTAAGACAAGCCGCGATAATGGGGTGCTCTTCCTTGTGTGTACTGACGTCTGCCCGCGGTTTTTTTGTCGCCGCTACACGCGACCACGCTGAGATAATATGAAGCTTAATAAATGGGTTAAAAGATTACTCAAAGTGGTATTGGCAATCGCACTATTTTCGTTTGCAATGCTCTTTTATCTTACAGGCGGTAAATTTTTTGCAAAATCAGGTATTTCAAACTGCGTTATTGTAAACAATGAAAAAGATTTTACAGGCGATCGGCTGAAACATTCTAAATCGCTTTTCTTTAGTCGGATACCAACGAACGAATGCATTGCAAAAGATCAGCAAATCGACAATGGAGACGGGTCCAGGAAAGGTAAAGTCCGGTGGGTCGAGTGTACGTATGGGCCTGATTGTGATGAAGCCGGCATGTTTTAGCGGTGAAACCAAATCGTTCAATTTGTTTAAAACATTAAAAGAGGATTTTATGAGTAACTTGCAGGATCATATCGACTCCGCCCGAAGAACCGGGAATATCGAATTTTTCATTGAGGAAAGAAGAGCGGATTGCGTCATCAGCCGGATGCCTGTTTCCCCGGGCATTCTCAATCCCTTTGGCACGGTTCAAGCGGGCGCGATGATGTGGTTGGCTGATGTTACCGCCTCGATCCTTGCGATTGGAGGTCAAATTATCGGGGAAGACGGAAAGGGCTTCCCGCTTGCCATCGATATTCATACGACGCTCTCTGGCAACCAGAGAGAAGGAGATATCAGGGCCGAAGCGCGGTTTATAAGCAAGGGCAACACGGTTATGGTGATAAGAACCCGCGTTACCGGCAATAAAGACAAGCTGCTGGCCGAAGTCACAACGACACATTTAAAAGCGAGATAGTGCGGGGAATTCGTAAACACAATCAATCATTCGAGTGGACGCGGAACCGCTGCTTTCATTTAAAAGTAATACGGATCGCAGCTCCGGTTAATTTATCGAAAATAAATCCTTAATATTTGAAAGGTGAAAACATGGAAAAAATTTTCAACGGAGAAAAAACATCAAAAATAGGTACGGAAAAGCGGCCCGCTGTTGTTCATGTGCAAACAGAAGAGCGATCAAAAGAAGTGGCCGCCATATTTGAAGAAAAAGGCTGGAAATACATCATCGGGCTCGAACCGGATAAACCGGAGGATATTACCGACCTGGAAATATTATTGAATACGACGGAAACAAGGGTGGTCGAGAGTAAAATCGGCCGCAATGAGCCCTGCCCATGTGGAAGCGGGAAAAAGTATAAAAAATGCTGCGGGCAGTAGAAGCCATGAATTTTCCAATCTATCAGGTCGATGCATTCACGGGCCGTTTGTTCGCGGGTAATCCGGCTGCCGTGGTGCTTTGTGAATCCGGCCTTCCTGCTGCAACCACGCAGTCGATCGCCGCGGAAAACAATCTGGCGGAAACCGCCTTTGTTGTTAAGGAAGGCCAAGATTTTCAGATACGATGGTTCACTCCCACGGTCGAGGTGGATTTATACGGCCATGCGACCCTGGCAGCCGCCCATGTCATCTTCAACCATCTCGCCTTTTCCAGCGACACGGTTTCCTTTTCCTCCAGGAGCGGCCCGTTGTATGTCCGGCAAAACGGGGATCTCGTGTTTCTTGATTTTATGGAATATTGTAATGATTAGTATATCGACTTTAGTATGGGGGGTGATATTTGGATCAATAGGTTTAGGCTTTTTTGTTTACGGCAAAAAACAAAAAGCATCTATCCCTCTTTTTTGCGGCATCGGGTTAATGGTCGTTCCATATTTTATTTCAAATGGTTATATTTTGATCCTTGCAGGCATTATTATGGTTGCGCTGCCTTTTTTTATTAAAATCTAAGGGGTAATTCGAAGGGTAACATCTTGGAGAGACTGCGATAATCAGTGAGAAGGGAGTAATATAATGTATAAAGGCATTGTTCTTTTTATCATTGTCATTGCTCTGTTAGGGAGTCCTGCCCATGCCGGGGTCCTTGAAGACGTGCTGATAGAGGCGGCTTGCTCAGGAGACAGCGAACGGATCAATCAACTTCTTCAGCTTGATATCAAAATAGATATCGGGGCAAGAAATACGGATGATGCCACTCCCCTTGCATGTGCGGCTGCCAATGGCCATTACAAGGCGACAGAACTCCTCCTCTCTTACGGGGCAGACCCGAACATTACGGACAGATTTGGACGGACTGTGTTGTTTGAAGCATCCATGAAGGGTTTTTCACAGGTAGTCGAGGCGCTCCTCAAAAAAGGCGCAAATCCCAACGCCGCAGACACAGAAGGCCTGACCCCGCTCTTCCTTGCAGTATCCCAGGGAACCAAAAAAGAGGTGGTGGAGCTTCTGATAAGCCATGGGGCGAATGTCAATGCGGTCACTCATCAGACAAACGAATCCCCCCTCTTTCGCGCAGTCAGTTATAACAGGAATGAAATGGTGGAGCTGTTGCTCGCCAAAGGAGCTGACGTAACGATTAAATCCAATAGCAGCGGCAACACCGCCTTTCATATAGCCGTGGAGATGCGAAATCTTTCAGGTATCAAGACATTTCTACAGCACGATTTCAATGTTAATGAAAAAAATAATCAGGGGGATTCGGCCCTCATCATTGCATCCAGAATGGGGGATGCGAAAATTGTCGAACTTCTCCTTGAGTATGGCGCTGATCCGGAAATTACCAACAAGCATGGCCTGAATTGCCTGCTTGAAGCCATCTCCGCCGGCCAGGCATCAACGGTGGAGGCCCTGATTAAAAGGGGATTCTCCGTTTCTGGCAGAGATGGATACGGCAGAACAGCCCTTATCCTTGCCGTGATAAGTCTTGACAAAGGGGTTGTGGAGTCGGTCCTCAAGAGACATGTGAATGTCAATGACAAGGATAATGAAGGCAAAACAGCCTTGATGCACGCCTCGTTGGCCGGCAATCGTGAGGCTGTGGTAATGCTTCTTAACGCAGGCGCCAATCTTGCGCTAAGAGACGGAAATGGTGATACCGCCCTTTTGCTTGCCGCCGCGTGGGGAAAAGAAGACATCGTGAGCCTGCTTTTGGATAAAGGCGCAAGCGTTGACGAGATTTCCAGATCAGGATGGACTCCACTTCATAAAGCATCGGAATATGGCCATATCGCGGTCGTCAGGGTCCTCCTTTCAAGAGGGGCGGACATCACCGCCGAAGACGCGGACTCACAGACGTCAGCCCTTCATTTGGCTTCGGCAGGCGGACATGAAGAAGTCATACAAGAATTGCTGGAAAAGGGAGCGAATCCAAACGCGCTGGACAAGTTCAGTCAGACGCCGATTCATAAAGCCGCTTTCAAGGGTTCTGGCAAGATAATCAGCATGCTTCTTGGCGCCGGAGCCGAAATCGATGCAAAAGATCAGGCGGGAAAAACTCCGATCATGATTGCCTGTGAAAGGGGATATTCCGATGCGGTAAGTTATTTGATAAAGAATAATGCTGATATTAACGCAACAGACAATCTCCAGTGGACTCCTCTTTTCTGGGCAGTGTTTTACGGCCATTATGACACTGTGAGTCTCCTTCTTCAGAATGGGGCGGATAAAAACCATAAAGACAAAAAAGGGTTAACCGTCTTGGACTATGCAGCGGAGCAACATCACGGATACCTGTTGGAACTTTTAGAACCAGGTTAGCAAACGACTGCCTTTGTACAAGGTGGGGTTAATCATGGAAACGCTATTTCAAGAAATCATATCCCGATGAGATCAGATAAAGAGTCGCTCCACCGGAAGGCAATTCTGCTGAGCCCCATTCCCGCCGGTAAGATTGAGCGTTACACATAGAGAATGGTAGCGCTCCCTTTTTTTATTAAAATATAAGGGATAATTCGAAAGGGCGACGGTAAAAAAACGCGTGCCTTATGCCTGACGTTCCTCATAAACCATAAAAACTTTAGTTTTAGGTGCTTTGGGTGGATCACATGAGAACATGGGGAATTTTTCTTGTCGCAGCGGGACTGATCTGGGCATTGATCGCGTTCAACATGGACACTACTGTTACTACTGAGTCCCAAATTTTCGGTATCGGTGAGTTCACTCATCGCGTCCCGTCGCAGATCGTTTATAACATCGGGATGATGGATAGGCGCCAGAGCCACCTAATGTTTGCCGGTTTAGCAATTTTAGTCGGTGTCATCCTGATAGGATTCGGCTCAATCGCGCATAAAAACAGCGCCATTACATCTTGTCCTTTCTGCGCTGAAGAAATCCAAGACGACGCTATAAAGTGTAAACACTGCGGAGAGTTTCTGGACGCTGGCCGCCAATCGCGCTTTGCAGAGGAAAAGCGTGAGTGGTATTTCCGAAAATCCTTTATTATCATCGCGGTCTGTTGCGTGGGGCCGTTGGCGTTGCCCCTGATTTGGTGGCGTCCACAAACGACGCGGTCATGGAAGATCGGACTCACAATAGGAATTCTTGTTCTCAGTTGGATCTTGTTCCAAACTACGATGGATTCCATTTATACTTTCATGGAATATTACAAGCAATCAGTGCTTTCCATGTCGACCATTCCAGAAAGCTGCCTTTGATGTTTTGTTCCATTTCCAGAAACAGGCGAAAGGGGGCCGCAAAGCTCATCACCTGATCTTTAAGCACCCGCTGGAGGGTCAGGCGGGCCGAGATGTCGTTTAAGCCCAGAACCGCGCGGGGAGTTTCGGACGCCGCCTCCTGATACGCATAGATGCCGATGGACTGGCATCCGGCGGCCCAGGGATAAATGACGCCGTCACCGGTTCCCCGGTGATAATTCGCCAGAATGGTCAGGGCGGCGATCTGGTTCATGTCTCCCAGGAAAACGATCACTTCCGGTTTTTCAAGGGACGGGTCCACCCGCTTTAAGGGTTTAAAAACGACATATTCATAAGGGATATCCACAATGGGCAGGGACTGGATGAATTTTTTCACCAGCTCGGGGTTTTTGACATACCGCTCGCCATGGAGAAAATGATCAAACGCCTCGGGCCGCAAATAAGGCTTGACGCTTTCGGCGGCCTCCCTGCCCTGTTCCCAATCGTCGTTGCCGGTGGATAAAAAATGGCAGAAACAGTCTTCGCCGCCCGGAAAATTGATGTACTGGTCGCCGAATCCCAGCCCGACCCCGCCGCCCGGACATCCGAAGGTTTTCCGGTCAAACACGGCGATCTCGCCCTTGGCGGCCGCTCCCAGCATGAACATCACGCATCCCCATTTGCCCGCCTGAAACTGCCGGGTGTTTTGCTGTTTGTCGTTTGAAAACAGGATGGCTACCGGATTGTGGAGAATGCCGATGGCGGATGCAATGTTGCTTTTCATGGACCCCCTCGCTCTGTAAATTATGATGCCGCGCCCAGGAAGTTATGAAGATTTCTTTTTCCATCGCGGATCATGAATCCGGAGTATGAAAAGGAATCGGCTTGCCGGTGCGGAAGGCGATGGTTTTGGCCGTGGCGATGAGGCGGCCCTCGTCGTCGGCCACGGAAATATCATAGTGGGCGATTTTTTTGGAACGGGTGATTTCCCTGGCTTCGGCGATGAGCCGGGA
>PCSG01000362.1:0-4029 GCA_002772195.1 Desulfobacterales bacterium CG23_combo_of_CG06-09_8_20_14_all_51_8
AAATCTTTCAAAAAAACCGTCCGTTCGAAAAAAAACCGCAACCACACGGCGTTTGCTTTCCAAAATCGGCTCTACTATGCCACTCACGGCATGCATTGTCAATTCCAATCAGGTCCCGTCAATCAAGACCGGGGACCGCCGGAAACCATGCATCTGCAATTACTGCCGGATCTCCTTCAGCGACACCGGCTGCGGCATGGACCGGCAGACCCTTGAAAACTGTTCGAACCGTTTTTCACCACCAAGGCGGTGGGAAGAGGGACCGGCCTGGGGCTGGCCACAGTTTACGGCATCATCAAACAGAACAAGGGCCAGAAGCCGTTTTCCATGGGGGATCTGGCCGCTAAGGTGCGGGAAGCGTTAGGCAAGCGCGCGGCTTAAAGAATCTCAGATTCTCGAAACAAAAATTTCCCGCATCCGGTGCGTGTCCAATGCCACAGGATTGTTTTTGATGCCGGTTTGCCCGATGATCCGATCGACATCTCCGGGGGTCACTCCGAATTTTCCCAGCCGGGGGATCTCCAGCGACGCAATCCAGTTCTCAAGTTTTTGGACCAGATAGTCCAAATGCGCATCCGCGTTTCCGGAACCATCCTCATGCCGGGCCATCAGGGCGCCTACCCAAGCGTATTTTTCAAGGGCCGGTGAATGACTCCTCTGTTTTCTCAATTCTTCTATGTTGATCCGGGTGGCGGCCCCGATCAGCGTCCCGCAGATCACCCCATGGGGAATATCAAAAAAACCGCCCAGGGCCGACGCAAATCCATGCACCACCCCCAGGCCCGCATGGGCCAGGGTGATGCCCGACAGAAGGGCCGCATAGGCCATGCCGGCGCGGGCGCGCATGTTCCCGCCGTCCGCGAAGACGGGCATCAGACTGTCCCGGACCTCGGCCATCCCGCTCATGGCGAGGGCGTCGGTCAACAGACCCGATTTCGGGGAAACATAGGATTCCAGAAGCTGAACAAACGCATCCATGCCGCAGGCCGCCGTCACACCCGGCGGGCAGGACACCGCCAGTTCGGGATCGACAATGGTCTCGTCCGGAACCAAATTGTCATGCCGGAGAGAGCGTTTAAATCCGCCTTCTCCCACCTGACTCAGCACCGCGTTTTGGGTCGCCTCGCTGCCGGTCCCGGCGGTGGTGGGAACCGCGATAAACGGCGTTTTGACCCCGTCATGGGCCCGGGCGCCTGGCAATCCCTCCAGATACTGTTTACCGACGCAGCGTTCGGCAGCATGGCGGAAATCGCTTTGCCCGCGTCCATCACGCTGCCGCCGCCGATGGCCACCACCAGATCCGGTTTTTTGTCCCGGTATCGGCCCGCAATGGCATCCACCAATTCCGGGGAGGGTTCCCCGCTGACCTGCGCATGGAAATGGGCCACGGGCCGGGCGTCTAAATTCGTCAGCAGTTTTTCCCACTTTTCCGAGCCGACAAACGACTGCGCGCCGGTGATCAGCAAAATACGCCGGGCTTTTTCCGCTATCCGGCGGGAAAGCAGGTCCACTTTCCCGGGCCCGAAATCAATTCGGGGCAGTTTCCCCAGAGAGAATGAAAGCATCCTACCACCCGCCCCGGTCCCGGGGCGCGATCACCCGGTGCCTGACCCCTTCCCCTGACCCCTTCCCGGGGCTTTGCCATCCAGGGTTCCACGGCGTTTTTCCATTTCAGATAATGGGCCGTGGTTTTATGGGCCTGGGCCGCCGCCTCGGTCGCATAGGCCTCATAGAGCAGAAACCGGCAGGGATCATCCATCGACTGAAGCACGTCAAACCGCAGATTGCCGGATTCCTTCACTGAATTCTCATGGTTTTTAAGGCTTGCCGCGATAAATTCATCCACTCGATCTTTTTTCACATACACCGTTACGCTCGTCACAATCATCGCCGTTCCTCCTCTCATCAATACCGATATGACCACAAAGTTTATGCATCAACCGCAAATCCCCTGCCCGGGCCTTGCGGATCATCCCACGGGCGACATCCGTATTGACATCATGTGAACGCCCCTGATAGAGTCACCTAAATTATCAATTTCCTAACCGTAATATTCTTGATTTTGCTCCTGGAGGTCCCGCATGTATTTTCACACCGCCGGAATCGAAGTCGCGGTCTGGGTTCCGCCCCTGGTGGCGTTCGTCATTTCTTTTTTCACGTCCATGGGCGGCGTGTCCGGCACTTTTCTGCTCCTGCCCTTCCAGATGTCGTTTCTCGGATACACCCACCCGTCCGTGAGCGCCACCAACCAACTGTTTAATATCGTGGCCATTCCCAGCGGCGTTTACCGGTATTATAAGGAAGGCCGGATGGTATGGCCCCTGACCTGGGTCGTGGTGACCGGCACCCTGCCCGGCGTCCTCATCGGGGCCATCGTGCGGGTGAATTGGCTGCCGGACCCGACGCGATTCAAGCTTTTCGCCGCATGCGTTCTTCTCTATATCGGCTTTAAAATGGTTCGGGATCTGGTGAAAAAAAACACCGGGGCCATGGATAAAAACACCAGTGAAAAACAATTTCAGGCGATGGTGCGCCGCAACAAAGCCGGGGCCAGGAACGCTCCCCCGCTTCAAGTGACGCATTTTAATTTAAAACGCCTGGTCTACCGGTTTTACGATGAAACCTTTGACGTTTCGTTCTGGGGGATTTTCTCCTTAAGCTTCATTGTCGGCATCATCGGCGGCATTTACGGCATCGGCGGCGGCGCCATCATCGCCCCGTTTTTCGTGACTTTCTTCGGATTGCCGGTATACACCGTGGCCGGGGCCGCCCTCATGGGGACCTTTGTCACTTCCGTGGCCGGAGTTGCTTTCTACCAGGCCATCGCCCCGTTTTATCCGAACATGTCCGTGGCCCCGGACTGGCCGCTGGGCATTTTGTTCGGGCTGGGCGGAATGGGCGGAATGTATCTCGGGGCGCGATGCCAGAAATTCGTCCCGGCCCGGTTGATCAAATGGATGCTGGCCGTCATTATTGTATTTACCGCAGCAAAATATGCCGCCGCTTTTTTCGGATGGTAAAAGCTGCCATCATACCGGATGCAGGAAGTCAAAATATGAAAAAAAGGAGCGGCGTCTAATAAACGGCCTTTGTTTCAAATAAACGGCATAGATCTCAATTCATCACCAGTCATACCCACCGGCATCATATTCATAGACGCCATCCCCATCAACATCGGATTCAATTGAATAAGAATCATACCAGAAGGTGATCCGTATTTTGGAACCGTTATCCCCGGAAAGAACCATTGTACCCTGATAAGGGTAGGGAGAATCCCCTATATCAATCAACAAGGTGCTTAGGGTTTGGATATCTATAAACCCATAATCCTCATAATAAATGCGCCCATTGATGGTAATCGTGGATTCATACTCATACCAGTCCTCACTGGTAGAAATGGTTAAGTCTTTCATCCAGGTGGCTTTGCCCGATACCATATCCGTTCGGATAAGATCCATTTTCATGGTTTCTTCATATACTTCCGCAAGGCTGTTCCAGGAATTCTCCACGGACCCATCTATGATGAGGTCTGCTGCTAATGATGAATTTTCATATATTTCAGCGGTCATTTTATCAAAACGAAACGTTGTCTGCCCTGATTCCAGATAAAAATCATCATCCTCTTCATCATATTTTGACACGCCTTTTCCAGAAACACTCATCTCCCCGTCAAAAATCATTTTATTTTCGCAGTCATCGCCAAAGAACCCACATTCACAATAGCTATCAAATGCCACTGACCCACTGAAGGTTATGTTACCAACCCTTTCTTCATCCAATCCGGAAATCGTCATGGTGCCGCCGCAATCACCATCCTCTACTTCAGTGGTGGATGCGCCCGTCAAATATTCTCCATCGCCAGCCTCTCTTTTTTCTTTAATGGCTTGTATCAAAAACCTCTCCAGGTGAACGGACATATCAACAGCATTGGATGGTTCGGCAACCGCGCCTGAAATAAACGGCAGTTGCGCGGTTTCACCAAACAGCGACGCAAGGGTCATTTCAGTTATGGGTTGCGTATTCCCCTCT
>PCSG01000362.1:4100-4189 GCA_002772195.1 Desulfobacterales bacterium CG23_combo_of_CG06-09_8_20_14_all_51_8
GCCGCCACATCCGATAAACAGTAAAGTGAAAAAAATTCCCGCCAGGCACATTACGGTAATACTGAACTGATTTTTTTTCATGCGCATTC
>PCSG01000362.1:4348-4563 GCA_002772195.1 Desulfobacterales bacterium CG23_combo_of_CG06-09_8_20_14_all_51_8
GATTTTTCAATCCGCCCGAGACCTAACAGCCTTCAGCCTAAACCCCTTCAACCTAACAACCTTTACCTCGCCTGTTTTTTATATCCCGCGGGGATGGCGAAAATGTCCGCCGGGGCCTTTGCATCCTTAAATTCCAGCAGCTCGGTGGTTGTTTTCTGGGGCTGGCCCATCATGATGATGCTGGAAACCGTCATCACCTGAACCCCTTTGATTTT
>PCSG01000362.1:4599-5962 GCA_002772195.1 Desulfobacterales bacterium CG23_combo_of_CG06-09_8_20_14_all_51_8
CATGCCGGGCATGGCGGAAAACATCCGGGAAGCGAGCTGATCATAGATTTTTTTGTCCACCTTCAAGTCCTCCGTGGCCCAGACTTCCGTGTTCATCGGCCCCATGGCGGAGGTGATGGTCACAAGGTATTTCCGGCATTTCCATTTGTTGATGGTTTTGGTTTCCGTCGTTTCCTGAACTGATGCGTCCATCTTCATCATGCCCTGCATCATCTTGTTCATGGCCGCCTGCTCCTCCGAACTTTTGTCCTTGCCCATTTCCGCCATCATGTCGTTCATGTTCATGGGCTGTTCCATGTAAGTTTTTGCGGCATGATCAATCATGATGATTTTCTGTTCCTTGCCCAGCAGAATGCTGGAATGGGCCGGATCATCGCTCCGGAACCCCTTTTCCGTGATCCATATTTCAACAATAGTGTCTCGGGCGGGCTGGGACATGCCCATGATCTGGGTCGCGTCCGTGTGCTGTTTCTGTTTCATGTAAATATCGGCGGATGCCGGTTGGGGAATCGCCAGCAAAATCATCGCCATTGCCAGGGCCGACAAAACAACAAAACGCATCATCATTTTCATTCCATTGACTCCTTTTGAAGGGTTGAAGTTAGGTTAAACAGAATATGGATACTATAAAAATTCACCTGAAGCAAACCGGATATTATTTCTGATTTAGCGTCTTTACTTTTCCGCCCGGTTCCGGCATACTTTCCAATATATATCGGTGACCGCAGCGCGGGTTAAATCGCCGAAACCAGTGAACACTATCCCGGAGCTTTAATGATGTTGGAATGGTTTGCCAGTCCCGAGGCGTGGATCGCCCTGGCCACCCTCACCGCCCTTGAGATTGTTCTGGGCGTCGACAATATTATTTTTATTTCCATTCTTGTGGGCCGTCTGCCGGAAAATCGCCGGAATTTCGCCCGGAATACCGGTATCGGCTTGGCCATGATCACCCGTCTGGGGCTGTTGTTTTCCATCGCCTGGGTGGCGGGCCTGACCCAGCCCTGGTTTTCGGTGCTGGAACTGGAAATTTCCGGACGGGACGTGATATTAATCGGCGGAGGGCTTTTTCTTCTGGCCAAGGCCACCCATGAAATTCACGCCAGCCTCGAAGGGGTAACGGATACCTCGCCCAAGGCCGTTTCCGGTGGCGTTGGCGCGGTCCTGATCCAGATCGCCCTCCTGGATATGGTGTTTTCCCTGGATTCAGTCATCACGGCGGTGGGATTGGCCCAGCATGTATCCGTCATGGCCATCGCCATTGTCGCGGCCGTCGGGGTCATGCTGTTTGCCGCCAAACCCATCGGTGATTTTGTGGAGGCCCATCCCACTATTAAAATTCTGGCCCTGTCCTTTCTGATTTTAG
>PCSG01000362.1:6009-7249 GCA_002772195.1 Desulfobacterales bacterium CG23_combo_of_CG06-09_8_20_14_all_51_8
GGCTATGTTTATTTTGCCATGGCCTTTTCCGTGGCCGTTGAAATGCTCAATCTGCGGATGCGGCGAAATATGGAAGAATCGCCGGTGCGGCTTCATAAAAAAATGGAAGACCCTGCGGAATCAATCTAAAAAATCAGTATTCTTTGGAATCCTTTTTTTTAACCATTACCGCAACCACACGATTTCACCGAACCATCAAGTCATGGCGCGACTTTTTTGAATTTTTCTTCGGGCGCGCCGCAGACCGGGCAGTTTTTCGGCGCTTTTTTATCCGTCACATACCCGCAGACCTGGCACACGAAATAGGCGCTCACATCCTTCTTCATGGACTGGAAAATGGCCCGTTCATAGAGCTTGGCATGAAAGGCTTCCGCGTCCCGGGCCTGGGAGAACACTATGGCCGCGGCTTTTTCGCCTTCGTCTTCCGCATCCTTTAAAAAATCCGGATATTCGTTCTCGCTGATGGATTTTTCCCGCTCAAAGGACCGTTCCAGGTTGGTGTCCGTGTCCTTGACAATAATGTCTCGCATCAGATTCAGGCTCCGCGTGGCATGAACCCGTTCGGCTTCGGAAATGGCGCGAAACAGCAGCGCAATCTGAAGGTTCCCTTCGGCTTCGGCTTTTTCCGCGAAAGCGAGAAGCCGGAAATAGGCCTTGGCTTCTCCGACAAACGCCGCCCGGACATTTTTTTCGGTTTTTTCCTGCATGATGAGTTCCCTCCTGGTTGATTGGTGAGGCACAATTTTTGATTATCTTACACCATTGCCATGGCCATGTCCAAGGGTAAACCGCAAAATATTAACCACGATACCGCTGCGTTTGCCTCCCGCATACCGCAAAATTTGGGTTGATTGAGACCGCCGGAACCCGCTATAATAAATTTTCGCAAGCCACCATCCTTTATCTGCTCGATTTGTGAAATACATACGAACGGAGCCGGAAAATGCCCGACAACTCTCTCCCGGATAATTTAAACCAGCGCATCACATCCCTGGAACAGCAGGTGAAACTTTTTGAGACCATTGATCAGGAACTGACTCAGGGAATCAGCCTTTACCGCTTTATCGTTGAGAATTCCCACGTCGGCATTTTCATCATCGATGATCACTACCACATCGTCTATGGCAACAATGAACTGGTCAACATCATGGGCTATCCCTTAGATGAAATTATCGGCCGGGATTTCAGAAGCTTTATTGCCGCCGACAGTGAAACGGAAGTGGCGGACCGGTATGCCAGG
>PCSG01000250.1:0-7160 GCA_002772195.1 Desulfobacterales bacterium CG23_combo_of_CG06-09_8_20_14_all_51_8
TATCTCAGCCTGGGGCAACGCCCCAGGAACGTGAAGAAAACCCACAATAAGGGCTGAAAGACCGACCCATTAACCATGCCGCAATCCCTATCATTTCTTCTCATTCATGTAGTTTTCAGCACCAAAGATCGCGCCCCCATGCTCGGAGCGACGGTCCGGCCTGCCCTTCACGCCTATCTTGCCACCGTGGCCCGAAATGCAGATTGTGAATGCTACCGCGTCGGAGGGGTGGCCGATCACGTCCATATCGCCGTTCGCCTTTCTCGAACGATCACGGTGGCAACCCTCGTCGAAAAACTGAAAACATCTTCATCAAAATGGCTTAAGACTCAATCACCTGATTTAGCCGGATTTTCATGGCAACGCGGGTACGGTGCTTTTTCCGTTGGGCTGGCCAACCTTGACGATTTACGTCGTTACATTGACAATCAGGAGGAACATCATCGCGTCCGAACCTTTCAAGAAGAATACCGGAGTCTTCTCACCAAATATGGAATCGTATACGAGGAACGATATGTATGGGACTAACCAAATGGAACGGGCTTTCAGTCCTGGGGCGTTGCCCCAGGCTGGGATAGGAGCATGCCTTTGGCCTTTGGGACGTTTATGCGGGCCGATTGACACGCTTCCGTTATCCTGTCTTCTGTCTCCTGAATTCTGAATTCTTTTACAAAGGAAACCGCAACATGCAAAAGGCGCTTGTAATTGAAGACAACGAGGATAATATGAATCTCATCACCTTCATATTGCACAAGTACGGTTACAGCACGGTTTGGGCGGAAAACGGCAGGCGGGGCGTCGAACTTGCCATTCAGGAAAAGCCGGACTTCATCATACTCGATATCCAGCTCCCGGATATAGACGGCTATGAGGTTTTGCGATTGATACGCGTGTCGGAGGCAAACGGGAACCTCCCGATCATCGCCATGACTTCCTATGCCATGAGCGGGGACAGAGAAAAGCTCCTGAACGCCGGATGTACGGGGTACATTGAAAAACCGATTGACCCTGAATCGGTGATGGTGGAAATAAGGAAAATAATAGGAGAAACCCCATGAAGATACTCATTGTTGAAGATAACCCGGATGACAGAAAGCTCCTGAAATTTAATCTTGAGCATCACGGCTGCGAGGTTATAGAGGCTTCGGATGGGGAAAAAGGGCTGTATCTGGCCAGCGCCGCCAGGCCGGACATGATTGTTTCCGACGCGCTGATGCCGGTGATGGACGGCTTCCAGTTTTTGAGAAGCATCAAGACGGACGAAACCCTGCAATCAATTCCCTTCATATTCTATTCTGCTGTATATACGGGCAATAAGGAGGCAGAACTTGCGATTTCTCTCGGAGCCGAGGCTTTTATAGTCAAGCCCCAAGACCCGCAGGAATTCTGGGAGGAACTGCTGGGGATACTTAAAGATTACAAACAGAAAAAAACAAAAACGTCCACGGCTGAGTTGAGCGGGGGGGATGAGGAATTTCTGAGAAAATACAGCCATGTGGTTGCCGCCAAACTTGAGGAGAAGGTCAAGGAATTAGAAACGGCCAAGGCAATTATAGAGGAAGATGGAAAGCGTTACAGAAATCTTTTCAGCAGCTTAAGGGATGTCGTCATTATAGCCGATATGGACCGCAGAATACTGACTGCAAACCAGCCTGCCTTAAGAGAGTTGTTCGGATATGAGATTGAGGAGGTTGTCGGGGAAAAAACAAGGATTCTGTATGCGGATGATTCGGGCTATAATCTGGCCGGGGAGGCGATTTTTGACAGCAAGGGTTTTGTTAAAGGAAAAATCATCGAAGTGAACTTCAGAAAGAAAAACAATGAGCTGTTTTATGGTGAAATATATGCATTGAAATTATTGGACGATAACGGACAGGCAATCGGGAATATCGGCATGATAAGGGACATCACCGAGAGACGGCGCATGGAAGAGAAACACAGGGAACTGGAGATCCAGCTCCAGCAGGCTCAGAAGATGGAATCCGTCGGCAGGCTGGCCGGGGGTGTAGCTCACGATTATAACAACATCCTCACCGTGATCATAGGGTATGCTGAAATGCTGATGGATAAGGTGGGCCAGGACGATCCGCTGTATGCCGACCTGCATGAAATCTCCGAGGCTGCCAACCGTTCTGCGGACATCACCCGGCAGTTGCTGGCCTTTGCCCGCAAGCAGATCATCACCCCCAAAGTGCTCGACTTAAACGAGATTACGGAAGGGATGCTCAAAATGCTTCTCCGGTTGATCGGAGAGGATATCCGGCTGTCTTGGCTGCCAGGCGCCGGCCTGCGGCCGGTCAAGATGGACCCATTACAGATTGAGCAGATTCTTGCCAACCTGTGCGTAAACGCCAGGGACGCCATAGCGGATGTCGGCGAGATAATCATCGAAACGACCGTTGTGAATTTTGACGAGACATACTGCGCCGATCACCAGGGGTTTATTCCCGGCGATTTTGTGCTGCTGGCGGTGAGCGACGACGGCTGCGGCATGGACCGGGAGACCTTGGACAAAATATTTGAACCGTTTTTTACAACCAAAGGGGTGGGCCGGGGTACCGGCCTGGGCCTGGCCACGGTCTACGGTATAGTCAGCCAAAACAACGGCTTTATAAAAGTCTACAGCGAGCCGGGTAAAGGAACCACCTTCAGAATATACCTGCCCCGGCACATGGGGCCGACCGTCGAAGACCGAAAGGAAAGTACGACGGAAATCCCCTGCGGTAGCGGCGAGACGGTTCTGGTGGTGGAAGACGATATTCCGATCCTGAAACTCGCCGGAACAGTTCTCGAAAGGCTGGGCTACACAGTGCTGACGGCGGGAACTTCCGGGGAGGCATTGCTGCTGCTTGAAACGCATGCCGGCAGGATTGATCTGCTGATGACCGACGTGATCATGCCCGAGATGAACGGCCGGGATTTGGCCGAGCGGTTTCTGGTTGTCCGGCCGGAAACGAAATGTCTGTTCATGTCCGGTTATACCGCCGACATTATCGCCCATCGGGGCGTTCTGGAAGAAGGGGTAAAATTTATCCAGAAGCCGTTTTCGGCAATGGACCTGGCTGGCAAAGTCAGGGAAGCGCTGGAACAATAAATGAAATTCAAACTCACTCCCCGCCGGAAAAAGCTGATCGGATATATCCGGGGCAGCTGGTTTCAACTGTTTTTGTCCATGGCCTGCATGCTCGTGGTGGCGGCCACCACATCCGCCACGGCGTTTATCGTCAAGCCTGTGATCGACGATATTTTCATCAATAAAGATGCGGTGCTGCTCAAGGTGATTCCCATCCTCGTCATGGTCCTTTATCTTTTAAGGGGAATAGCCATGTACGGTCAGGAATTTCTTCTGCAGTATGTGGGGGAAACCATTATCCGGAAACTCAGAGACGCCCTGTATGCGAAAATCATCGATCTGCCCCTGGCGTTCTTTCATCAGGAACGCACCGGCGTGCTCATGTCCCGGATTACCAATGATGTCACCGTCATCAAAAGTATGGTATCCAATGCCGTGACCGGCTCCCTGCGGGATTGCTTTACCGTCGTGGGGCTTGCGGGCGTCATTTTCTACCGGGACTGGAAACTGGCCATCCTGGCCTTTGTCGTCATGCCTCTGGCGTATTTTCCGATTGTTAAGCTGGGCCGGCGGGTCCGGCGCTTCAGCACCAGCGGCCAGGCGAGCATGGGCGAAATAAACGCCTTTCTTCATGAAACCTTCTCCGGAAACAAAATCGTGAAGGCCTTTGGCATGGAATCCGAAGAGAAAAAAGCCTTCATGAAGAAAAATCAGACGTATTTCCGGTACGGCATCAAATCCATCCGGGCAAAGGCACTGACATCCCCGGTCATGGAAGCGTTCGGCGGCGTCGGCATTTCCCTGGTGCTCTGGTATGGCGGGTTTTCGGTCATCAACGGCGGCAAGACGCCCGGCGATTTTCTTTCCTTCATGACGGCGGTGATGCTGCTCTATCAGCCAGTCAAAACACTGACCAAATTGAACAACATTCTCCAGGAGGGGCTGGCCGCCTCTGATCGCGTTTTTGAAATTCTGGAAACAGAATCAAACATTCTGGAGCCGGCCCGGCCGAAAGGGATAAAACCCGGTTTCCACCGCATTTCCTTTGAAAATGTTTCATTCTCCTATGCGGGTCATGAAATGGTGTTGAAAAACATCCATCTGGATGTTCAGCCCGGCGAGATTCTGGCCCTGGTGGGCATGAGCGGCGGCGGAAAAACCTCGCTGGTGAATTTGATTCCCCGGTTCTATGATGTCACGGAAGGTAGTGTTCGCATTGATGGAACGGATATCCGGGAGCTGGCCATCGCTGATCTGCGCCGGGAATTGGCCATTGTGACCCAGGAGCCTATTCTGTTTAATGACACCATCCGGAAAAACATCGCCTATGGCAAATCCGGCGCGTCGGATGCGGAGATCGTTGAAGCGGCCAAAGCGGCCTATATTTATAATTTTATCGAAAGCCTGCCCAAGGGACTCGATACCGTCATCGGCGAGCTGGGAAGCCGCCTGTCCGGCGGGGAAAAACAGCGGATATGCATTGCCCGTGCCCTGCTGAAAAACGCGCCGGTGCTGATTCTGGACGAGGCCACGGCCTCCCTGGACTCGGAGTCGGAGCGGCTGGTCCAGAAAGCCCTGGAAAATCTGATGAAAGGGCGGACTTCCTTTGTCATCGCCCACCGGCTTTCCACCATCGCCTACGCCAACCGTATTGTGGTGCTGGTGGGCGGAAGGATCGTGGAGGAGGGGAGGCACGATGACCTGTTGGGAAAAAAGGGCGAGTATTATAATCTTTATCAAATGCAGTTTTCAGATGCCGACGGCGCAGTCGCGGAAGGGAAGTCGGATGCCGCCGGGCACGCTGCCGCAACCGCGCGATGAAGCTGAACCTCACCGTCAACCGCTATATTTTTAAGGAACTCATTCCGCCGTTTGTCATGAACCTGGTGTTTTTCATGTTTGTTTTTTTAATGCGCCAGATTCTGGAAATCACCCACGTGGTGGTCAACTATCAGGTGCGCCTGACGGCGTTTTTTTGGATGCTGGCCTATTCCATGCCCTATTTTCTGGCCTATATCGTTCCCATGTCGGTGATGATGAGCGTCCTGCTGACGTTTTTACGGCTTTCCGGCGATAATGAAATCGTGGCCCTCAAAGCCTCCGGCGTCAGTATCTACCGCCTGCTGCCGCCGGTCGTCCTGTTTTCAGTTCTTTGCGCGGTTCTGACCGCCTTCATGTCGATTTACGGCATTCCCTGGGGGGAGAAGGCTTACCGGCGACTGGCAATGGACGTGGTCCAGTCCCATTTTAATGTCGGACTCAAGGAACGCCAGTTCAACGACAGCTTTGACGGGGTGATGTTTTATGTCAACAGCATTGATGTCCGGGACAATTCCCTGGGGGATATCTTTATTGAAGACCAGCGCAACCCCGACCTGACGATCACCATTGTGGCGCCCCGGGGCAGGATTTTTACCGGGGGCGATGCCTATTCCGTTATATTGAATCTTTATGACGGCGCCATCAACCAGGTCAATTTGAAGAATCGCCTGGTGCACGCCACCCGGTTCGATACCTATGATCTTCGGCTGGACCTGAAGCCGGCGGTGAAAAATACCCGGCAAAACCGCATCGATGAAAATGAAATGACGCTGTCCCAGCTTCGGGCGTTTCTGGAAGCCGAAACTCTGGCGACCCGAAAGTATTATTCCGTCTGGGTGGAGTTTCATAAAAAATTTTCCATCCCGTTCGCCTGCATCGCCTTAAGCATTCTGGCCGTCCCTCTGGGTATTCAGTCCTCATCCACCCGCAAATCCGCCGGACTTGGCATCGGCCTGATGGCGTTTCTGATGTATTATCTGCTTCTTTCCGCCGCTCTGGTGCTGGGGGAGGCGAGGCGGATGTCTCCGGCCCTGGTCATGTGGATGCCCAATATCATCATGGGCGGGCTGGGGATTTTCCTGCTGATCAGAACCGCGGAGGACATGCCGGTGGAATTTTTTACCCGGATGACGGGTCTGATAAACCGAATGTTTAAGATTTTTTTCCGGGTCCGGCATGCTTCCTGAGCCGGGCCGGGTCCGATGGGTTTTTTGAAAAGGCGATGGCGTTTATGACAATCCTTCACAAATACATCACCCGGCTTTTTTTCAAGTATTTCGGCATGGTGCTGGGAATGGTGATTGTCATTTATCTGTCCATTGATTTTTTCGGAAGAATCGACAAATTCATGGCAGGGCAGACCCCGCCCGTTGTGATCGCCGCTTTTTTTCTGTATAAAATCCCCCTCATCGCGTCCCAGATCACCCCGGTCGCGGTGCTTCTGGGCGTGCTGTCGGCTTTCGGGCTCATGGCGAAAAACAATGAAATTCTGGCCTTAAAAAGCGGCGGCGTGAGTTTGTACTATCTGCTGCTGCCCATCGCCGTTATCGGGGCCGCCATCAGCGTGGCCCTGTTTGTTTTTTCCGAAGTCGTGGTCCCTATCAGCGTTTCCAGGACCAACCAGATTGAAGGTCTGAAAAACGGATCCCGGATGATGACGTCAACGGAGGAAAATATATGGATTCGCGGCCATCAGTCCATCATTCACATTGCCTATTATAACCCCTCGGACCAGACCATATCCGGGGTCAGCATCGCCTATTTTGACCAGGACTTCACTCTCACCCGCCGCATCAACGCCCAAACGGGACGATATGTGAACGGGCGCTGGGAGCTTTTCGACTGCCTGATCCAAAACCGCCTGGAGGCTTCCCCTCAGCAGCATGAAGTGGTTTTTCATGACAGGGAAATCGTCTTGATGGACCTGGCGCCGTCGGATTTGCAGCGGGTGGCCCGGAAATCCCAGGAAATGCCATTTTTCGAGCTTTACCGGTATATTCTGAAAGTCGAAGCCGAAGGCTATGACGCCACCAAATACCGGGTGGATTTATATGCCAAAACCGCGTTCCCCTTTGTCTGCCTCATCATTGCGTTGTTCGGGGCCGGCCTGGCCCTGCGGGGGTCCACCCGGGACGGGATGGCCATCAGTTTTGCCTACGGCATATTAACGACGTTTGTGTACTGGTCTTTTTATAGTTTTTGCCTGTCCCTGGGATACGGTCGGGTGCTTCCGCCCGTGGTCGCGGCCTGGGCGGCCAATCTGATT
>PCSG01000181.1:0-1489 GCA_002772195.1 Desulfobacterales bacterium CG23_combo_of_CG06-09_8_20_14_all_51_8
ACTCAGTCGGATTTTTGGCGATGAGCCAGGAATGGAAGGTGGGAGAGAGCCGCCGGTTTGACATGTTCAGCGGGAAAAGCCGGTATCTGATTGAATTTACGGCTGTTGAGCGGACGGAAATCACCGTGAACGGGGCCCTGCGTCAGGCCATTGTTCTTTGCCCATCGGTGAAGAAACTGACGGATACGGGTAAGGATTCCAACGACAAAAAAATGCGGGCGGCGCGCATCTATATTTCTGCGGATCAGTCCCGGGAAATTCTCAAAATCTCCAGCGATTTGCTGATTGGCAGCGTGGATACGGTGATGGTGGGGTTTTCGCCAACGCCAAACCCGGCCCTAACAGCCAAAAATCAAAATAAAATCTCCGCTATCGATATGAAGGACCGGCCGCTTCATTCGGTCGTTGCCGCTAATTTTTTCAGCCCTGCCGGTTTTTCCATGATCCTTCGCCGGAATCCCCGGTATCAGATGATATGGGGCGGACCCATCGCTGCATAATTCGGCGCCTTAAGAGATCAGCGGTTTTTATCGGGTTTCCTGAAAAATTTCTTCCGAGAGAATAATGGCCTCTGATACCTGGCGCATGGTTTTGCGGGAATCCATGCTGCGTTTCTGAATCCAGCGGTAGGCTTCGTCTCCCTTGATGTTGCGGCTCACCATGAGAATTTCCTTGGCTTTTTCGATGAGTTTCCGGGATTCCAGCTCTTCCTGAATGACTTTGGTTTTGACCATGAGTTCGGTGTTTAAAATGGCCACCGCCGCCTGATTGGCCACGGTGGTCAGGGCATTGATTTCGGTTTCCGTGAAATCATAGGGCTCGGAGGTGAAACAGTTTAAGACCCCCACAACTTTTTCATCCTTGAGTTTCAAGGGCACCCCCACCATGGACACCAGGCCGAGTTTTTTCGCCATGTCCTTTTCCTTGAACCGTCGGCTGCGCATCACGTTTTTGATGACCAGGGGTTTGCTGGTGGTGGCCACATAGCCGACAACGCCTTCATTCATGTTCAGCGACCGATCCTTGACGTATTCCGGTTCAATGGCCTGGGTAGCCTTGAGCCGGATTTTCGGCGGGGTTTCACTTTCATCAATGAGCCAGAGGGAACAGATGTCCGCGCCGACCATTTTGGCGGTGAGCAGGACAATGAGTTTGAGCAGGTCTTCGTGAAACAGGTCGGAGGTGATGGCCCGGCTGATATCCATCAGGGTTTTTACATATTTATCGAACGGTTCGGTGTTTTTCATAAATGGTATTGTGCCAGAAATTGTTTAAAATTTCAAGATGTCAAATATCCCGGGAGCCGTCGGGATCTCCGGCAAGGAGAAACAGGGAAATAAACCGGGGGTCCAGATTTTCGGGCCGGACTGCGCCGTAATTTTCCGCGATTTCATCAAACAGATCTTCCAGTGCGTTGCCCATGGCTTTGGAGATGTCGACTTCCGACTGTTTGCTTTTCTCCGCCAGCCATTTCAGCAGCGCGGCTTTT
>PCSG01000181.1:1518-7155 GCA_002772195.1 Desulfobacterales bacterium CG23_combo_of_CG06-09_8_20_14_all_51_8
GTCCTGTTCCCACAGGTCTGCAAAAAACGGCCTGAAATCAGACAGGGAAATGGGGGCCGGGTCCACGGGCAGTCCGATGCAGTGCCGGGCCCAGAGGGTCAGCACCAGCGTGTCAAAGCCGATGGAGCGATTTTTGGCGAGAGACTTGCCGGGAACCGACAATCGGGAAAACAGGCGGTCCCACTCCATGACTTCGGCGAGCAGGCCCCTGGCTGTTTCAATGTCGGATAGAGTTTCAAATTCCCGGTAAAGGTTGCCGCGCTGCAAGGGATCATAGAAGCGGGGCCGGGAGAGCAAAATGCCGCCGATCACCCCCACCCGGCGTTCGCCCCAGAAACTCAGGGGGAGCTTGTTTTTGACAAACCAGCTGCCATCCCGCCATGCGGTGGCCTTGTGCCGGAGAGCAGCAATTTCGCCATACCCGGTGCGGAAAAGGTCGATGAGGGGGTAGGTTTTGATGTATTCAACGGTTTTTTCATCGCGGCCATCCGGATCGCTGAGGATCAGGCGTTCAAGGCCCATGCTGATCCATCCGCAGGCTTTTTTCACAATGGCCTTTAACTGATCCCGGCTGTGCACCGGATCGGGTTCCGCGGCGATCAGACGGTTGCACACCCCGGCGAATTCCGTCTGGAGCTGTTGCAGAAGCTTGAAATCCGTTATTTTTTTCAGGGCCTGGGCGAAAAGGCGGTCGTCATCCATCATAGCGGCGGGACTGATGGGGGCTGGCACGAAAAAATCCGGATCCGGTATTTCCTTCAGAGTTTTTTTCCGTTTTTTCAGTTGCTTTACGCTGATGGACTGAAACACGCCCACGGCCTCATGAAACGGTAGAAACCCTTTTTCCGCCAGCCGGAAATTTCTCAGGCGAAAGGCTTCCTCTTCGGTTTCCGCCGGGATGACACTGGCGGACCGGAGCAGGGTTTCCTGGTAAAACACATGGTCGTCTTCGATCAGAAGGTGCATCATGGTTGTTATCAGATCCTGGTGCTGCTGCATGAACTCGGCGGTGGCATCCGGCGCATATTTTTCACTGGCGACGCGAAAATAAAACACATCATCCCAGGTCATAAACCCATCCGCAAAATCCGATGGGTCCTGGTCGTGCTCCCGGACCACCACCTCAATGGAATGAAACAGCAGATATTCCATTAATTGCGGTTTCTCCGCCGCCATCCACCGGACAAAGCGCCGGGGATCGGCGGCAATCATGCGGCCCATCCACTCGGTAACGCTTGTGAGATTGAGCCGGTCCTTATCCCAGCTTTCTACGTCGAGAATATATTCCCACTGCCGCTCGGAGGCCATGGCGATCAGGTCCATGGCGTCGTCGGGCCCGATGTCGTGGATGAGAAACGCCAGATCTTCCTCGGCAAAGGAGTGCACCAGGGCCTGGGCCTGAGGATGGTCGAAAATGGCGTCTAAGGCCTGCTTTCCCTCAAGGCGAAGGATCTGTCCTCGGTCTGAGGCCAGTTTTTCCAGTCGTTGTAAATGGGCGGTTTCCGGATCAACCGGATTTTGGGGGGGATTTTCTGGGCTGTTCATGGGACGACAATATCCGGATTCAGGTTAATTGTTTAAAAATTAATATATTAGCATTCCTGCGGCAGAATTCAATGGTAAAAACGGCGGATTTTTATCAGAAGCAAGAGGCCGGGGATGGCGACCAGGGCGCAGGCGATGAAAAAAGATTCCCAGCCCAAGAAAGTGACCGCATATCCCGTGGGGGCTGCGGCAATGACCCGGGGGATGCCCATGAGGCTGCTCAGGAGCGCATACTGGGTCGCCGTAAACCTCCGGTCGGTCATCATGGCCATGAACGCCACAAAAGCGACGGTTCCCATGCCGGAAGTCAGGTTTTCAAACCCGATCACCCCGGCCAGTGCCGGGATGCTGTGCCCGGCCTGGACCAGCAGGGCAAAGCAGGCCGTGGAAAGGGCCTGAAAAACACCGAAAACCCAGAGGCTGGCGTACATGCCGATTTTGAGGGTCATGACCCCGCCGATGAGTGCTCCGGCAATGGTGGCCCAGAACCCGAAAATTTTGACAACCACACCGATTTCTGAAGGGGAAAACCCCATATCCAAATAAAAGGGCATGGTCATGGCCGATGCCATGGCATCGCCGATTTTATACATCAGGATAAAGGCCAGAATCCATACCGCCCCCGTCCGGCTGAAATATTCAACAAGGGGTTCCACGACCGCAGCCCTCATGCTGGCCGGTGGCGTCCCGCCTATTTTCGGCTCCGGCGCAAACAGGGTGGTGAGGATGCCGGGTACGAGGCAGCAGGCCATGAGCAGATAAACCAGGGCAAAGGGCATGTGGTCGGCCAGAATCAGCCCCCCGCCGCCGGCCAGAAGCATAGCCAGGCGGTAACCGTTGATGTAAAGTGATGAGGCGAACCCCAGTTCCGTGTCCGGTATATCTTCCCGGCGGTAAGCATCCGTCACGATATCCTGGGACGCGCTGAAAAATGTCACCAGAAGGGCAGCAAATGCCAGCATTGCCGGATGCCCGGCCGGATCACTCAGGCCCAGGCCGATGATGGAGAGCATCAGCAATGTTTGCGAGATGATGAGCCAGCCCCGGCGACGGCCGAAAGCCGGGATCACATACCGGTCAAGAACCGGTGCCCACACGAATTTTAGGGTATAAGGCAGGCCCACCAGGGCCATGAGGCCGATAACGGTCAGGTCCACGCCTTCGACTGTCATCCACGCCTGCAACACCGTGGTGGTGAGCGGCAGCGGGACGCCGCAGGAAAATCCCATCATCAGGGCCACCAACATCCGGGCGCTTGCGATGGTGCGGAGGATTTTGAGGGTTGGCATAGTAGGCAAAGGTTGTTGTTTCGGTTGGTTTGGAAAGATGCGGTTTCAGTGTTCAGGTTTCGGGTGTCAGGAGGAGCGTCTTATGTTGCTGACACCTGACACCCGAAACCTTTTATTCCTTCGGGTAAGCGGCCAGAATGATTTCTTCAAAGGGTCGCTTAGGGACATGATGGACCCCGTTTTCATCCCGCCAATACCGGATGTTTCCCCCTGTGTCAGCGGTGGATTCGATGACCACGGTTTCCGCAGGTTCGCCCAGGGCGATCACCAGCATAATGGTGAATTCAGAAGTGATGGCGAGCTCCTTTCGCAGCCGGTCCTTGTCGATGGAGCCGATAAAACAGCCCCCCAGGCCCATTTCCGCAGCCCCCAGCAGGATGCTCTGCCCGGAAATGCCGTGATCGCACCAGAAATCTGTTGCGATGCTGGTGTCCCCCAGCAAAATGATGTAGGCGGCAGGCCGCCGGCCGTGTTCCGGGCCTTTCCAGTCCGTGAGATACGCAGCCCAGGCCAGGCAGGAAAAAATTTTGTCATTGGTTTGGGGGTGGCAGGACAAAATGTACTTGAGGGGCTGGCGGTTGGCTGCGGACGCGGACAGGCGTCCCAGGTCCACAAGCTGTTTCAAAGTATCCAGGGCGATGGGGCGGTCTTCGTGAAATTGCCGAAAAGACCGGGTTTTTCTTACAAGATCGGCGATCATCGTTTCCTCTGCTATGATGGTGTGGCACCGGTTTTGAAATAGAATGGATTTAGTTTCTAAAACTTAAAAAAAGTGTGAAGTGAATAGTGCGCTAAATTGCCTAAAGTTATGGATTGCGCTAAGCGCGTGATCATTTTTAATATAAAAATGACAATGCCGAAGGCATTAACCACAACTTTAGATCACTTCAAACTTTAGATCACTTTTAACTTTTCCTGTTTATCCGAGTGGGGCCGTTACTTCCCGCACGGAAATTTTTCTTCCTTCGGCATCTGCTGCCCAATCCAGGTGAGGACTTTGTCAAATTCATTTTTTAATTCCCCCAGGGCCTTGCCCCTGTGGCTGACCCGGCTTTTTTCCGCCTGGGGGATTTGGGCAAAGGTCTGGCCCAATTCCGGGAAAAAGAACAGGGGGTCATAACCGAATCCGTTTTCCCCCCGGGGGCTTTCAAGGAGCAAGCCTTCGCACCGTCCTTCATAGGTCAGGGCCGCGCCCGAGGGAACGGCGATGGAGATAACGCAATGAAACGCGGCCCGGCGATCCTCTTTTCCCTTCATTTCCGCAAGCAGTTTTGCGCAGTTTTCCGCGTCCGTGGCGTTTTCTCCGGCATATCGGGCCGAATAAACGCCGGGAGCCCCGTCCAATGCCGCCACGCACAGGCCGGAATCGTCGGCCAGGGCCGGCATTCCTAAGATTCGGGCCATGAAGCTGGATTTTTTATAGGCATTGTCGTCAAAGGTGGCGCCGTCTTCAATGGCTTCCGGCAGCGGGCCGAAATCGTCGAGGTTTTTGACGGCGATGGGAAAATTTTTTAAAATATCCCGGATTTCCCTGGTTTTCCCGGGGTTCCGGGTGGCGATGACGAGTGTCAACGGATTGTCCATAAGGTGCCTTTTGTTAATAGTCATTTCAGGGGAATAAATGGCGGGTTCCATTTATAATGGAAGGGGAGGGGTTTGTAAAGGGCTTACGTAACAGCGCGGCAATCTTTGGGAGGGGTATTTGGGAAAATCAAGCTGACAGTTTGGCAAAAACGGTCTTCAGAATCCCGTGCCTTTTTTAACTTTTTTGCCGCCGGTCTGGCAGTAATCATTGATGACGCCGGCGGCGGTGTTGAATTCATCCGCGTTCAGGCGGCCGTATTCTTCCACAATCTCCTGGGCCAGTTTTTGGGTTTCCACTTCGCCCCGCTGGTGGAGCCGGCGGGTGATGAGGGCCTTGAAACCGGGGATGGAAATATAGGAGAGTTCCGGGTTGCCGGAATGGATCTTTTTTTTCAACCGGGCCACCCGGCTTTCATATTCAGATAATTTTTTCTGGAGCATTGTTTTTACCTGGGAGTTTTCCGGCAGGATAATTTTTAATGGTTTTATCATGATAATAAACCCTTATCGTCATATGTGCGCAAAAACAGAGAGACACTGGCGTGAGCGAAATTTTTTGCGGAATAAATTAAAAAATAGGAGATGAGTTATTTGTAACAATCCCGGAGAGTGAAATCAAGTCCAAAAATGAACAATGTTTAATTTTGTTAAAGGTGTTTTGCTTTCCGGGCATTTTGTGGGATTTTGAGGGGAATAGATATGTTGGAGTATCGTTTCCCACGATCACCAACCGTCCGTCAAATACCTGGACTTCGGAAAGTGCGACAAAAGACGCCTTGAAATCAGGAGGATGCCGGCTTATAGTAAAAAAATATATCGGTTCAACCGAGACCGGACTCCTGCCTTATGTCAGACGATTCAAACAATCACAATCTTGCGGAAAAAATAGCGGAATTTCTCGAGAGCGGCATCCCCCTCTCGGATGAGGTGATGCATGCGATTGATGATAGTTTTTCATCGCTCGGCGCAAATGAACTGTTTGAACTTCTTTATGATCCATCCAACTGTGAGGCGGATGCGATTATTGAGCTGATTTTCTACCCGGACCTGTCCTTTCAGGAAAAAATCGAACCCGTCCTGATGACCCGATCTTATGCATTGGCAGACGTGGAATCCATTGCCCGGTCTCTGATCCTTAAAAACCTCCGCGTTCCGGTAATTTTGCCCCATGATCGGGGCCTGATGACCATCGATCTGACGGAATCCATTATTCGGCAAA
>PCSG01000263.1:0-1267 GCA_002772195.1 Desulfobacterales bacterium CG23_combo_of_CG06-09_8_20_14_all_51_8
CATGGCAATAGCGGCGCAGATACCCGCATCCGTCATGCCTTTAACGCCCACGAGCTTCCACCGGCCCCGGTCCTTGAAACACACACACCGGACCTGATAATTAGCCGTCCGCAACTGCCCGGGAAGGGTTTTCAGCAAGGCCAGATCCACATCCACGGCATCCATTTTTAAAATGGATTTGAGCCCGCTGATCAGGCGATCCGCATCGGCCGTGTTATCATTCAAGGACGGGGGGGGGACGCTCACCGGAACCACCCACCCGGGATTTGCTTGTGTCACCATGGCATAGCCACTCTTACCGCCGTTTATCAGCGATGATCCGCGTCACTCCCGCAACAATTTTTTCCACGGTCGGCCCGGCCTTTCCCTGGATCAGAAACGCGCTGGTCCGGCCGGTCAGGGGGGTGGGTTCGGGATTGATTTCAATCACAACGGCCCCGGATTGCCTTGCAATCACGGGCATATACGCCGCCGGCTGAACCACGGCGGAGCACCCCACCACCAGCATGACATCACAGCTTGACGCCGCGATCTGGGCCCGATCCAGATCTAGTGGGGGGATCATTTCGCCGAAAAACACGCATTCCGGCCGAAAAATGCCGCCGCAATCGCATCGCGGGGGCATTTGGGAAAGGTCCACCTCCACGGTCCGGACCCGGCCCCCGCAGTCGAGGCACCGAAGCCAGGCGAAATTGCCGTGAAATTCCACCACATCCCGGGAGCCGGCCGTCTGGTGAAGGCCGTCGACATTCTGGGTGATCACGGTTTTTAAAATGCCCATCTCCTCCAGCCGGGCCAGACCGAGATGGGCCGGATTGGGCTTTGCTGCCATCAGCACATCCCTCATTTCGCTGATAAGGAGCCGCCAGACTTTTTCCGGGTCCCGCATAAACGACTGGATATGGCCCACTTCCATGGGATCAAATTTTTCCCACAGCCCGCCCGGGCCACGAAACGGCGGAATGCCGCTTTCAACCGAAATGCCGGCCCCGGTCAGGGCCACGACATGCCGGGAATCGGCAATCAGCCGGGCGGTTTTATGAATCAGGTCTTCCATCCGGTCACACCTCAAAGGTCATATCCCGGGCCACACCGAAACATTCCATGACCGCGCTTTTTCCCGCAATAATCCGGCGACAGTCTTCCACGATCCGGTCCATGGCCTCATCCGCGCGCTCCCGGTTGAGATGAAAAAGTCCCAGACGCCGGACCCCGGCGTCAAGGGCCATGTCCAGGGCGTCCGTATAGGTGGAATGCCCCCATTCAA
>PCSG01000263.1:1275-7164 GCA_002772195.1 Desulfobacterales bacterium CG23_combo_of_CG06-09_8_20_14_all_51_8
TTGTATTCTTCCGGCGTGTATTCGGCGTCATGAAACATCAGATCGGCGCCTTCGCACAACCGGGCATACTCCGACGGCCGCAGGCCGTTTTCATGGGTAAACCCCAGCTCATTGTCCGTCAGGAAAACAAATATTTTTCCGTCTTCAATAAATTTATACCCGCATCCGCCGTTGGGATGGCTCAGTAATATCGGCGCCACGGTCACGGACCCGATTTGAAATTCTGAAGGACAGGCTTTTATATAATTTATCCGGGCTTTTAAATCCGAATACCGGACCGGAAAATGGGGCGGGGCCATGAGCTTGTTGACGATTTGCTCGATAAACTGACCCGGAAACGGGCACCGGTGAATCTGAATAATGGACTGGCTCCGGTAAAGAGGCTCAAAAAAAGGGAATCCCATGAGATGGTCCCAGTGGGAATGGGTAAACAGAAAATGATAGGTGGTGCGATTTTCCGCGACCACCTGATTGCCCAGCCGCCGGATGCCGGTGCCGGCGTCCACAATGATCAGATCATTGCTTGCCGTGCGGATTTCAATGCACGTGGTATCCCCGCCGTATTTTAAATATTCCGGACCGGAAACCGGTATGGACCCCCTGGACCCCCAACATTTAATATGCATGCGGCCTCTTTTCTAAATGTCCCAGAAACGTATGCCAGACCCCGTCTTTTACCCATTTTTCGATAAAAGTGACACCATTCCGGGCCAGCCGCATTTCAATGTCCTTGGCCTCAGAGCGCAGTAGGCCCGACAGAATCACCCATTTTTTCTCAAAAAATCCGGGCCGATCGATAATGTCCTTCATCACTGCATAGTGGATATTAGCGATGAGGAGATCGGCGGCCGTATCCGTAAAATCCAGGGCCGACCCGCATACCACATGGACCTGATTTTCCAGATGGTTCAGGCCGACATTGTTCCGGGCGGTTTTGGCGGCCAGAAAATTATTGTCCACCGCCAGATTGCATGGGCTGCCGAGCCGGGCCGCCGCAATGGCCAGAACCCCGGTGCCGCACCCCAGGTCCAGCGACGACGAGACGCTGTTCCGATCGCACACCATTTCAATGGCCGCCAGACAATCCCGGGTGGTGGGATGGTTGCCGGCCCCGAACACCACCCCCGGATCGAGAATCACGGGCACATCGTCTTTGTCCGCCGCCCTGCGCCAGGGCGGCATGATGAGAAACCGGCCGGCCCGAAACGGATGCACCGGCTCCCCGTGCCATTCATCATAGGACATGCAGAACCGGTCTTCAAGCTTTAGTCCGGGCCGGGCTGCCAGCAACCGATCAATGGCGTCATCCGCTGGTTCGGAGAAAAACAGAAACGTGGAATCCCCTTCTTCCCAGTTTCCGATAAAGGTTTTTCCAAAGATCGGGGCGTTATCCTTCCCCAGTCTGCCCTGAAAATAATAAATAAACAGGCGGCTTGCCGGGACGGCTGTTTCCGCAGGAGCGCGACTCATCCCGCCGGCTGAATGATTTTGTCAAAAATGGCAAAGGCCGCGGCCATGGCCGGGTTGTCCTCGGGCAGATCAACGGTGGGCTTTCCTTCGGAGTCAAATAAATACAACTGATCATCCTCCGGCACCGTTCCGGCCAGATCCATCTTGTTTTCAGAGATCAGGTCCTTGATTTCACCTGCGACACCGTTTTTGACCTGATTTAAAATCAGCCAGCTTTTCACCACGCCGATCTTGAGTTCCGAAGCCAGATGGTTGATCCGCACCGCCGCCTGAAGGCCCCGGCGGGAGGCGTCCCCCACGATGATGAGCACATCCACGTTGCGGGTGGTCAGACGGCTGATATGCTCCATACCCGCTTCATTATCCATGACGATATAGGGATAATTGTCGGACAATCGCTCCAGACAGTTGATCAGCAGGGTGTTGGCCGCACAGTAACACCCCGTGCCTTCGGGCTGGCCCATGACAAGAAGGTCGACATCACCGGTTTCGATGACCGCTTCCTCAAGGCGCATGGAGATAAAAATATCCTTGGTCATGCCGCTGGGAACAGTGCCCCGTTTCATGTCTTCCCGGGCATCGCCCAGGGTGCCGGTTACTTTCAGTCCCAGCACTTCATTTAAGTTATAGTTGGAATCCGCGTCCACAGCCAGAATCGGAGTCAAGCCCCGCTTTTTCATATATTTGATGAGCATGCCGGCGATGGTGGTTTTTCCACCCCCGCCTTTTCCCGCCAGCGCGATGGTGTAAGCCATGATTTAATAACTCCTGTCTGAATCCAAAATGTTATCACTGGATTTTAAGGCTAAGACACTTGCGGAAAACAGTCAAGCATCTTTTAATACAGGATTTCTTTCCGGCGCCCGGCCCATGATGTTGAGCTTTCACCTTTCATCCCCCCACAGGATCAAAGCATAAAATTTATTGATCCCATGATGCAAATCTGGCATATAACCATTTTTAAATCCGTAACAATAAAAAGGAATTGGCATGAAACTGGAGGTTTTGCGAGAAAAGCAGGAAGTTTCGGTTAATATTGACTTGCTGGCCGCGCTGCTGGCCCGCCTGCAGAAAGGCACCGGCGAAATCCCCTGGAGCGAAGGGGGAAAAACCGATCCATGGGATCATATTGAATCCGCCATGGGCCTGTGCATCGGCGGCTACATCGCCCAGGCCCGACAGGCCTATGAATGGCTGGCGGACATTCAGCTCGAAGACGGAAGCTGGTATGCCTCCTACCTTAACGGCCAGCCCCTGGATAAAACCCGTGACACCAATGTTTCCACCTATGTTGCCGTGGGGATTTATCATTATTATCTCATCACAAAAGACGCCGATTTTTTAGAGCGCATGTGGGAACCCGTCCGCCGGGCCATGGATTTCGCCATCAGCATGCAGGCGCCCTCCGGAGAAATTTACTGGGCCAAAAGCCCGGAATTGGAAGTCGATCACATGGCCCTGCTCACCGGCTCCAGTTCCATCTATATGTGCCTGAAATGCGCTTTGGCCATCGCCAAAATCCTCAACCGGGAAAAACCCGCATGGGAGGAGGCAAAGGCAAAACTGGGGCATGCGTTGCGGGACGGCTACCATTTGTTCAACATCACCAAATCCCGGTATTCCATGGACTGGTTTTACCCGGTGCTGTCCGGAGCCGTCACCGGCGAAGATGCCCGCAAACGCATCGATCAGAACTGGAAAAAATTCGTCGTCGAAGGCATGGGCATCCGGTGCGTATCCGACCGGCCCTGGATCACCATCGCC
This sequence comes from Desulfobacterales bacterium CG23_combo_of_CG06-09_8_20_14_all_51_8, assembly GCA_002772195.1. Classification (GTDB taxonomy): domain Bacteria; phylum Desulfobacterota; class Desulfobacteria; order Desulfobacterales; family Desulfosalsimonadaceae; genus SURF-3. The sequence continues at coordinate 4,510 of PCSG01000263.1, forward strand.
GAAACCTCCGAGCTGGTGCTGACCCTGGCGTCCATGGGCAATTTCAAGCTGGCCCAGATTGTTTTCAACTGGATCAGCGAGCGCACCTTTGAAGACGGGTCCTACTGGTGCGGATTCACCTTTCCGGACATGGTCATCTGGCCGGAGGACAAAATCACCTGGACCAACGGCGTGGTCATCATGGCTGCGGACGCCCTCTATAAAATATCCCCTGCCTGCCACCTATTCAGCCACGAATTCTGGAAAAAAGCAGAGCGGGGATAAACCAAAAGGTAATTTTATTGCGTCGCGACCATCGTCCGTACTGGCTAAAAAAACTCCATCTGAAAATTCAGGAAGCCTATGCCCGGCATTTCATCAAGCCGCAGTTTGACTCCCTCGGAGATGGGTTTACATTTTTAAACCCTTGGAACATAGAGGTTTTCGGCTCACCCATCACTATCGGCAGATACGCCAACATCATCACCACATCGGATCACAAGGTGAGGTTCACGGTCTGGGCCAAGGAAAAAGATAAAGGAAAAATCACCATCGGGGATTATTGCCTGATTTGTCCGGGGGTCCGCATCAGCTCCGCGGAAGAAATCATCATCGCGGACAACTGCATGCTGGCCAGCAGCGTCTATGTGACCGACGCCGACTGGCACGGCGTCTACAACCGGGTCCATTCCCTGGGAGACCCCAAAGGGGTGTATATCGCTGAAAACGCCTGGATCGGGGACAGCGCCATCATCTGCAAAGGCGTGCGCATCGGCGAAAACAGCATTGTCGGGGCCGGGTCCGTGGTCGTCCAGTCCGTCCCCCCCAATGTCATCGCAGCGGGAAACCCGGCCCGGGTGGTGCGGGACCTTGACCCGGAAATCCCTTTTGTCAAGCGCGCCGAATGGTTCGCCGATCCGGCCCTGCTGAACCGGGACATTGACCGGCTCGACAGGGACAACCTGGCGGGGAACACGTTTTCCCATTGGCTGCGGACATGGCTGTTTCCGCAAAATAGGGATTAATAAACATATCAAAATGTAGGCCGGGTTTCTAACCCGGCAAAATTGCCTTTGTCGGGATTGGAATCCCGACCTACAATTTTTCTCAGGATATCGCCCCCCATGACCACCATCAACGACATTGTGCTGATCTATTTTGAAGACCACCCCTTTTCCTTTGCCAGGGTGGAGGAAATTCTGCCGGATGCGAAAAAAGACTGGTATCACATCACCCTGCTGCTGCTCCAGGTGCCGATCCAGACCGTGACCTGGATATTAAAAGATGCCTATATCAACGGCGGGGAATTCACCATGGACGGCAAACGCATGCGCATTGAAAAAATAGCGGCCCCGAAAAAAAATCCGCTGAAAATCCCCGACGGCCCGAAAAATCTCGAAAAACCGGTCCCTGACCGACCGAAAGGCGGCGGCGGGAAAGTGGTTTCCCTGTCGGACCGGAAACCCCGGAAATAGCATGCCCGCCAAAATCGTTCTCTCCGCCTCCCGGCGCACCGACATTCCCGCCTTTTACATGGACTGGTTCATGGACCGGATAAAAAACGGCTTTTTTGAAACCGTCAATCCCTATACCCATAAAAAAACCCGGGTCCCGGCCACGCCGGACCAGGTGCATTCCATTGTGTTCTGGTCCAAGAATTTTTCCCGATTTCTCATGGGTGGATTCGGCGAACAGCTCATGGGACTGGGATACCGGCTTTTTTTCAACTTTACCGTCAATGCGCAGTCCCCGGTTCTCGAACCCCGGATTCCGCCGCTTGCGGACCGGCTCCGGCAGGCGAAAATTCTATGCGAGCTGGTCGGGCCCGACGCCGTGACCTGGCGGTTTGACCCGGTCTGCTTTTACATCCTGCCGGACGGTTCCGCGGGAAACAATCTGGCGGGATTTTCCGAAATCGCCGACGCCATGGCATCACTGGGGATTTTGCGATGCGTGACCAGTTTTATGGACCATTACGCAAAAATCAGCAAACGGCCGGCCCCCTATACGGGATTTACATTTCTGGATCCGGATATGGAGACAAAGGCGAATGTTCTTCATAAAATGGAAGCTGTGCTTGCCGCAACATCCATGAAATTGTATACCTGCTGCGAAAGCGCCGTGATGGCGCACCTGCCGAAGGACTCCGGAATCCAGAGCAGCGCCTGCATTTCCGGAGCGCTTCTGGCGGAACTTTTCGGCGAGGGACTGTCCCTGAAAAAAGACGCGGGCCAGAGGACCGCTCAGGGCTGCGGATGCACGGTGTCCACCGACATCGGCATTTACGCAGAGCACCCGTGTTTTCACAACTGTTTATTTTGTTATGCGAATCCGACAGACAATATCTTCGAATGAACATCAAAAACCTCACCATCGATCCCGTCACCGTGCTGGCCCCCCTGGCCGGCATCACCAACCTGCCCTTCCGCCGCATCGTCAAGGCGGCCGGGTGCGGTCTGGTGTGCTCGGAAATGATCAGCGCCACCGGCCTGGTCTATGGGTCGGTCAAAACAAGGGCCATGCTTGCCTCTATTCCTGCGGAAAAACCTCTGTCGGTTCAGATTTTCGGTGCGGACCCGGACATCATGACCGAAGCGGCGAAAATCGTGGAAGCCTCCGGGGCCGATATTTTAGATGTCAATTGCGGGTGCGCGGTGAAAAAAATCCTCAAATCCG
>PCSG01000271.1 GCA_002772195.1 Desulfobacterales bacterium CG23_combo_of_CG06-09_8_20_14_all_51_8
ATGACAATGGGATAGCGTGTGTCACACCGGTCGGTGTCGCCGCCGGCCAGAGCGCTGATCGGAATTAAGAAAATCGCGGTTAAAATAAAGGTGATGCCGATTAAAGTGATTTTTTTCATGACCCCCCCTGAATTCAAATTAATAAAAATTTCATTGCTTGTTTTTGTGAATGCCTGTTGAAGAATCAATCTTTGCTTTTTTCTGTAAACATTGTTTAGCATGAAGTTAACGTAAAGGTAAAGAAAAATCAATCAGGGAAACCCTGAAATTTGACTTCGAAAAACCTGAAAAAAGATCAAAGTTGAAAGTTGAAAGCTCAAAGCCCCCTTCTTTCAGCTTTTATCTTTCACCTTCCCCCTTCCCCCTTTCACCTTCCACCTCACGTATCCAGCGTCGTCAATCCTTCCTTGAGGGCGATCTTGGTGAGTTCGGCCACGCTGGTGGTGCCCAGTTTGCGCATGATCTGCTGCCGGTGGGTTTCAACCGTCTTGACGCTGACGTGGATGCGGGTGGCGATATCCTTGGTTTTCAGGCCTTCGGCGATGAGTTGAAGGACTTCCCGTTCCCGGACGCTGAGCTGGGAAGTGGGGGAGGCGTCGCCGGTTTCCAGGAAATTCGCGTAATCCTTCATGATGGTGTTGGCGATTTTCTGGCTCATGTAATTCTGGTTTTTCACCACTGAGGAAATGGCGGACACCAGCTCGTCAAAAGCGCAGTTTTTCAATAGATATCCGGAAACGCCGGCTTTCAGCATGCCCACCACATAGCGTTTATCGGAATACATGGAAAGGGCGATGATCTTTGTGCCCGGCAGTTCGGCGAGAATCTGCCGGGTGGCCTCGATGCCGTTTAATTCCGGCATGTTGATATCCATGACGATCACGTCGGGGGTCAGTTCCGACGCCAGGCGGACCGCCTGCCGGCCGTTTTCGGCTTCTCCCACGACAATCATGTTTTTCTGGCCGTCCAGCAGGGCCTTCAGACCGGCCCGGGTGATTTTATGATCATCCGCCAGCAGAATTTTTATTTCCATCCCGGTAGTCTTTTTTTAAAGGGTCTATTTTATATGAAAATGGAAAATTTAATACTTAATTCAATCGGTTGTATGTGGCCCCATTTTCATTGTTCGATGTGCCCGGCCAGGCATGGGGGTTATTCCGAATTTAAAACCGGGTCCTGTGGGCCAGGTCAGAGATTTCAGGCTATGCCGGAAAAATTGCACGTAGAGTGCGAAGTGCCTAAAGTTTAAAGTGAGCTAAAGTTGCGGAAAATGCCTGCGGCATTATCTTTTTTAAGTAAAAATAGGTCGCGCGATCAGCGCAGTCCAAAACTTTAGTCACTTTAGCGCACTTTAGTCACTTTTAACTATTATCGGCTTGAGGTAAACAAGCCCCTTTTAGGGGCAAGCCAAGGCCTTGTCCTGTGGGCCAGGATTTTTACTGGGTTCAAGCGTTTGCTGTCATGGGGGATATCAGGGTCACGCTTGCGCCGTTCTGCCCATCGGATTTGATTTCCAGGCGCCCCCCCTGATGACGGAGCCGTTCCTGAATGGAAAAAATTCCGAAACCGCCTTTTTTCACGTCTTTTTCCTTTCGGGTGGCGTCAAACCCGATGCCGTTGTCACTGATCACGATGCGGACAAAATCCTCCTCCCGGCTGATGGACACCGTCACCCGGGTGGCCCGGGCATGTTTGACCACATTGTGCAGCAATTCCCGGGTGGCTTGAAACAGGAGGATCCGCAGGCTTTCATCAATGGGTTTTTCCGTGTCATCATCAATAAAATCCACCTGAAGGGTATGCTGTTTCTGGGTCTGTTCGGCCAGCCAGTCCAGGGCCGCCTCCAGCCCCAGGTCATATAGTATGGGGGGGCTCAGCTCAAAAGTCAAGGTCTGGGTGTCGGTGATGGACTGGTCGATGAGCCCGTGAATTTCATCCATATACTTTAAGGCCTCCGACCCGTTCACCGCTTCCTTGAGCTGACGGAGCTTCATGGACGCATTGGCCAGGGCATGGCCGATGCGGTCGTGCAGGTCGCTGGCGATGCGCCGGCGCTCCCGTTCCTCGGCAAGGGACAGGGCCGAAGACAGAGACCGGAGCTGGGCCTGATAACGTAAGGAGTCTTCCTCCCGTTTTGTGGAGATTTCCCGCAGCTCTTTTTCATTGTGAATTACGTTTTCATACAGCCGGGCGTTTTCCAGGGAGATGGCTGCCTGGGAAGCCAGCAGCCCCAGAATTTTGATGCGTTCCGGGGTAAACACCGCCGCCGTGATATTGTTTTCAAGATAGAGCAGGGCCACCAGTTCGGAATGCCGGATCACCGGCAGGCACAGGACGGATTTCGGCTGGAATTTCAGAACATAGGGGTCCTGGATAAAATCTCCGGAAGCTCCGGCGTCATCGATCACCACATGGGTCCGGGTGCGTTTCACATAATTGAGCACCGGGTGGAAAACTTCCAGACGGCTGTCTGCGGGCAGGGATTTGTAGACAATGGTCTGTTTATCGTCAACGGAGTTCCGGGCTTCCAGAAACAGCCGGTCGGCTCGGACGGTCAGAAACTGCACTTTCCGGGCCCCGGCGTTTTCCATGACAATTTTCATGAGCTGTTTGAGCAGGTCTTCCAGAACAATTTCCGTGGAGATGGCCTGCAGGGCGTTGACCACCGCGGTATAATCCAGGTTCAGGCCTTCAGGCAGAAGGGCCGGCCCGGGGACGGGGGGCAGGAGCCCGGGAAAATTTTTTTCGATGAGATTCGCTTTGGTTTCCGCGCCCCAGTAAAGATAACTTTGCCGGGCCTTCTCCATCAAAGGCTGGGCGAAATCTTCCAGTCCCAGCGACAGATAAAATCTTGCCGCCGCTTCACTGGCGATGGCCAGATTTTGAACGAATCCGCCGGTTTTGGCGCGGTCTATGGCCTGCTGATAAAAAATCATGGCCTGACGCGTTTGGCCTTCGATTTTCGCCAGTTCGGCTTCGGCCAGAAAATATTTGTCTTCAAAATTTTCCGGGCACTGGGACGCGAAATGCCGGAGCCGGTTCCGGAAAAAAATCATCAGCCGGCGGTAAATTTTCTGTTTCAGGGCGCTGCGGGACGGGTACAGGGCCGCCAGCGCCAGGCAGTGGAAAAAGTAATATTCCGGAATGATGAGGGTGCCCATATGATAATGGCGCAGCGCCCCGCAGCGCCGCGCCGCCCGGAGCGCGCCCTCGTAATCTTCCATTATATAAAGGAGGCGGAGTTTGATGAGATGATGCCGGCATAGAATAATTTGGATGTCATCCTTTTGCATGTTTTTCAAATGCCGGGTCTCTGAAAAATCGGCGTCATCCAGGCTGCGGCTATCCCGGGTTTTTCCTTTGAGTGCGGCGATGAACTGAGCAACCGAGATCAAATAGTTCAGCGCGCCGGTATCCTGGGATTGTTCCACGAATTCAAAATACCGGCGGCATTCCGCCGAGACCTCCTCCAAGGGTTTTCCGCCGGCGAGCATGGAAAATATCAGGGCCTGAATATGGTAAACGGCATAGTTTAAATCCCCGGCGGTTCGGGCGGATTTGACGCCTTCCCGGTTGATGGCGATGACATCACTGAGGGGACGGAACCACAGAGCGATGGCATTACCGTAATATAACAATACTTTGCCAGTCATCTGGGGCTCGCCGAACCGGTCTTTTGCTTTGAGGGCCAGATCGCCGAACCGGAGCCCGCTGCGATACTCCCGGAATATGGCGCACAGGGCCGCGCCATAGATGACATAAGCAAACGGCGAAACAAAGGAATTGCCGTGTTTTAAGGTGATTCTGAAAATATCCAGGGCCAGACAGGAGGCCAGATAGGGCTTTCGGAAATAGGCGGACAGGCAGAGATTCATCATCATGGTCAGGGTCAGCAGGAGCCGGGGGTCCGTTATTTCAGGAAGGGTGAGCAGGGAATCAATTTCCTTACGGCTCATCCGGAGTTTTAAGCCCACCAGACGTTTCAACACATCGAGTTTCCCGACCCGTTTCGGCAGATCAACCCCCAGCAGCCGAAGGCCCGTCGTCCCGATTGCCACCACCTCTTCATGCCGGGCGAGGCTTGCCAGCATGATCATTTTCTGATTGTACATGGCGGCTTTGTCCGCGTCGGACCGGGCCTTGTCCAAGAGAAGCAGAAAGAGGTCTTCCGCGTCATCAAAATGATGCAAAAGGTATTCGCAGGTCATCCGGTGTTTTTTAACGTCGAAAATCAGAGGGTAATGGTCGCTCCAGGCCGCATCGGGCAGAAAACTTTCCGCGGTTTTCAGATATGCCAGGGCCTGGGGAAAGGCGGCGGCGTTTTCGGCGCGTTCGCCCGCCAGAAGATTCAGCCGGACCAGTTCCTCAAGATCAGCGGTCTGCGTGAGCTGATTTTTCCCCTGATTGAAATGATGGACAATGGCAAATATCCGGCCGGGCAGATCTTCCGGAGCTGTTTGTTTTAAGAGTAATCGTCCGATTCGAAGATGAAATTCCTGTTTTTGCGGCGCCGAAACCCGGGCGTAAAGGGCCTGCCGGACTTTGTCGTGGAGAAATGCGAAATTCATGTCATTCGCCGGGGTTTCGGGGGCCTCCGAATGGCGCCGGGTCTGCGTGAAAAGGGGTCTGTCCATATGCCGAAAGATATCGCCTTGGGGCATGACCAGTCCCAGGGCAATGCCTTCCCGGAGGTCCGCAAGCACCGCGCCGGGCAGTCTATCGGCGGCCGCACACAGGAGTTGCAGGGGAAAAACATCGCCGATGCAGGATGCCACGGCCAGGGTCCGGCGGGAATCGGTCCCCAGTTTGGAAATCCGCGCAGCCATAAAATCCGCCACATTATCGGTGATTTTTTCCGCGGTGATTTGTTCGATCCGCCACTGCCAGCGACCGTTTTCGTAATCATAGGAGAGAAACCCTTCTTTATGGAGGGTCTCTAAAAACTGCTGGACAAAAAACGGATTCCCCCGGGTTTTATCATGAACAATCTGGGCCAGGAGCTTGACCTGGGCCATGTCCTCATACAGGGCGTCGGCCAGCAGACGGCGGACATCGGCTTCGCTGATGGGTTTTAAGGTGACGGTTTGAACCGGAAGGCCTTTTTGTTTAATTAAATTAATAACTTCAAGTAATGGGTGGGTGTCGCTGATGTCGTTGTTGCGATAGGCCCCGATAAAGTAAAAATTCCGGGTGCGGGTGCCGGTGAAAAAAGACCCCATGAGTTTCAGGCCAGCAGGGTCGGCCCATTGCATGTTGTCGATAAACAGGGTCAGGGGATGGTCTTTGGTCGTCAGGACCTGGAGAAATTTTTCAAAAACCGTGTGAAACCGGTTCTCGGTGTCCGCCGGAGATAATTCCGGCGGGCGCGGGTGTTTGCCGATGACAAATTCGATTTCCGGAATCACGTCGATGATGATCCGGGCGTTTTCACCCAGGGCCGCCAGCAGCCGGGACCGCCAGACATCAATCCGCTCCCGGGGTTCGGTCAGGATCTGCCGTACAAATTCGGAAAATGCCTGAATCAGTCCGCTGTAGGGAATGTCCTGGCGCAGGGGGTCATACCGGCCGGAAATAAAATATCCCCCGGCTTTGACGACGTATTTTTGAAGTTCCGCCACCAGGCGGGATTTGCCGATTCCCGAATATCCGGCGATCATGGAGATGCCGATATGGTTTTCCCGGATCCGGTTGAATTCATCCACGAGCATGGCGGTTTCAATTTCCCGGCCGTAAATTTTGTCCGGAAACCGGAAGCGCTGGGGCACGTCATGGCGGGCCGGTTCAAACAGGGCGCAGGCCGCTCGGTCTCCCATCAGGTCCCGGCAGCGGAGCAGGTCTGATTTCAACCCGTAAGCGCTTTGGTATCGGTGGTCCGGGGATTTGGACAGGAGTTTTAAAATAATCCGGGCCAGGGGCTCACCGATTTTTTCCCGGGTGGTTGCGGGAATCTCCGGCTGTTTGGCCATGTGGGCGTGAATCCACTCCATGGGGCTTTCGCAGGTAAAGGGCGGGGCTCCGGTGAGCAGTTCAAGAAAGAGGATCCCCAGGGAATAAAAATCGGTCCGAAAATCAATATCGCAGTTCATCCGGCCGGTTGGCTCCGGCGAGATATAGGGCAGGTGGTCTTCGGCGATGGCGATGGCTCGGGGCATTTCCATGTCCCATGCGCCGGGAAACAGAACGGAAACCATGCCCGGGGCAAAATCCGTGATGCAGACCCGGGACTGATCCGGATCAATGGAGATGTGGCTGGGGGTCAGGCCGTTGTGGGACAGGCCGACTTTGTGCAGATCGTTGATGGCCGAGACAATCTGAACGGCGATGGGGATAAACGCTTCAAGGCTGAGGGGGCCGTGCCGGGATAAGTATTCCTTGAGGGTGATGCCTGAAAATTCGCCGACGGTGAAGGCGATGCCGGTCAAGGATGCCGTGGAAATTTTTTCAACGGCGTAGACCCGGACAAAATGCGGGGAGACCAGTTTTTTAAGGGGCAGGAAATAATCATGCATCCGGTCGGCAAGGCCCTTGATTTTCGGGTCCGCCGGCAGAAAAAGGATTTTCACCCGGCTCCCTGATGCCAGGTGCCGGGCCGCATACATGGTTACCCCGTTTTTCGGGGGAAGTTCAGAGAGGATGTCGTAACCGTCGAGGAGCACGGGGAGCACGGGAGCACGGTGGGAGCACGGGGTCAAACCTTGATTTGTGATTATAAGCTAAATCGTTTAATTTTTACTGGTTATCCACGTCACTCAAGTTGAGGTACTCTGGCTTGTAGTGACGCCGTAAGGCGTTAAATTGATATGACCTCACGGGCACATTACAAACGGGTCATCGGCAAATCCACAACCAAATCACTTGAGTGAACTGGATAACCAGATAATTTTTTTCGATAATCCCAAATCAAGGGGACCTTCTTTTGACCTTTCTCGGAAATCATGAGAAAGATTCCTTGAGGTCATCTATTGAGTAATCAGATTGCTCATCTTCCATCCCGCGCATTGCTTCTGAAAGGGACAAGGTTGATGCTCTCGTAAAAAGTCGGATTCCGTCATGCCGGTCCCGGATCAAGTCCGGGATGACGGATCCGGCATCCAGAACATATTGAAATTGCTTGATTCCGGCTTTCGCCGGAAT
>PCSG01000118.1 GCA_002772195.1 Desulfobacterales bacterium CG23_combo_of_CG06-09_8_20_14_all_51_8
CTGAAACGTGCCGTCCGCCTCATCAAACTGATAGCCTTCTTTTTCCATCTGTTTGATTCGGGACAGAATTTTTTCCGTGTCCAGACCGTTATCCTCCAAGGCGATGCCGAGTTCCTTTATTTTATAGGCGATATTGCTTTTTCCGGCCATATCGGAAACCAGAACCCGCTGATGGTTGCCCACCAGGGTCGGGTCCATGTGCTCATAGGAGCGGGGTTCCTTCATGATAGCGTTGACATGAATGCCGCCTTTGTGGGCGAATGCGCTTTTGCCCACAAACGGACGGGAGGCAAGCGGCATCATATTGGCGGTTTCACTGACAAACAACGACACCATACGCAGTTTTTTCAGGTTTTCGTCCGATATGCAGGCACGCCCCATTTTGAGCTTTAAAATGGGAATAATGGACATCAGGTCCGCGTTGCCGCAGCGTTCGCCGTAGCCGTTGACGGTTCCTTGAACAATCGCCGCGCCCGCCCGCACGGCGGCAATGGAATTGGCCACCGCAAGCCCGCAGTCGTTGTGGGTGTGAATGCCGATGCGCAATTTACGAGCACTGTGCGTTTTGCAAAAGGCGGTCACCTTTTTGACAATGGCTTCCACTTCATGGGGCAGGGACCCGCCGTTGGTGTCGCACAGGGACAGAACATCCGCGCCGCCGTCAATGGCCGCGGCCAGGGTTTTTAAGGCATACTCCCGGTTATCTTTGAACCCATCGAAGAAATGCTCGGCATCATAGTGGACCTCTTCCAGGTTGCCGGTTTTTAAATAGGCGACGGACTCCCGGATCATGGCCAGATTGTCTTCCAAGGGGATGCGCAGGATTTTTTTCACATGCAGATCCCAGGTTTTTCCGAAAATGGTGGCCACCGGCGCACCGCAGGACAGAATGGCGTTGAGGTTTTTATCCTCATCAGCGGCAATACCGTGGCGATGGGTGGCGCCGAAGGCGACGAGCCGGGAATGATTAAAATCGACCTTCCGGGCTGCTTCAAAAAAATCCCGGTCCTTGATGTTGGAGCCGGGCCACCCGCCTTCGATGTAATGAACGCCTATGTCATCGAGTTTTTTAGCGATCCGGATCTTTTCCTCGATGGAAAACGTAATTTTTTCTCCCTGGGTGCCGTCCCGCAGGGTGGTGTCATACAGAAAAATGAGGTTCATGATGATGGGTCTCTGCGCCACGGAAGTTTTTTCCCGCGGAGATTAATATAAAAAATTCTGTTAAGAGATGTGTGAAGAAAAAATATATCTGTTTCTGTGGAGCCGTATTTTTTATTCTCCCGCAGAGCCGCTGGGGCGCAGAGGAAGAATTCTTTGAGGTGGCTCCCCCTCTGCATCTTTGCGTCTCTGCGCGAAATAATTTTTCCGCGAAATCTCAATCGTCTGGGAAAAAGCTGCAATTCAGATATATTAATTTTTCGTTATTTCCAAAGGTGTCAAGGATAAATCTGGTCGATCCTGACACTGACACCTGAAACCTATTTCTTCCTCTCGGTAGGCCGCAGGGACCGCACGGCAGCTCCGGCTTTCCACATTTCGGAATATTTGATCCGGTCCAGTTCCTCCCGGAGCCGTTCCTTGTAATCCGGCCGGCTGTTGACATCCAGCACCCGCCGGGTTTCAGTTCCGTTGGCCACACTTTTATAGAGATCTTCAAACACCGGGGCCACCGCATCCCGGAATTTGGGGGCCCAGTCCAGGGCACCGCGCTGGGCTGTGGCGCTGCAGTTCCCGAACATCCAGTCCATGCCGTTCTGGTCCACCAGGCGGATCAGACTCTGGGTGAGCTCTTCAACAGTTTCATTGAATGCCTCACTCGGGGAATGCCCGTTTTTGCGCAGCACATTGTACTGGGCTTCCATAACGCCGGACAGGCAGCCCATGAGGACGCCGCGTTCGCCGGTGAGATCGGAGAATACTTCCTTCTGAAACGTGGTGGGGAAAAGATAGCCGGAGCCCACCGCAATGCCGATGGCCAGGGTCCGGTCTTTGGCGCGGCCCGTATAATCCTGCTCAACGGCGAAACTGGAATTAATGCCGTCTCCGGCCAGAAAGTTCGCCCGCACGCTGGTGCCTGACCCTTTGGGGGCCACCATGATCACGTCCACATTTTTCGGCGGGATGATTTTGGTCTGGTCTTTATATACAATGGAAAAGCCGTGGGAAAAATACAGGGCGTCCCCTTCGTTTAAGCATTCCTTGACCATGGGCCAGGTGACGGTCTGACCGGCATCGGACAGGAGTTCCATGACGATGGTTCCTTTCCGGGCTGCTTCCTTGAGGGGAAACAGGGATTTGCCGGGCACAAATCCGTCTTTGATGGCTTTTTGCCAGTATTCATCGCCTTCGATTTGTCCGATAATCACGTTAATGCCGTTGTCCCGCATGTTTAATGCCTGGGCCGGGCCCTGGACCCCGTAGCCGAGGATGGCGATGGTTTCACCTTTCAGAATTCCCCGGGCCTTTTCAATGGAAAATTCCTCGGATGTGATCACTTCTTCAACAACTCCGCCAAAATCAATTTTTGCCATGATTTCCTCCTTGATTAGTGAGTGAAAAATAATTTTTCGGTTGATTTATGATTTATGTTTGGTTTCCCGAAACATTGCAATGCAGCCGGTCCGGGCGATTTCACGGATGCCGAAGGGCTTGAGCAGGTTTAAAATCGCGGTGATTTTTTCCGCGTCCCCGGTGATGCTTAACGTGTAATGCTCCAGCCCCACATCCACCACCTGGCCCCGGAAAATATCAATAATCCGCAAAATTTCGGCCCGGTTTTCGGTTTTCGCGGTCACCTTCACCAGCACCAGTTCCCGCTCCACGAAATCCTGATCCGTGAGATCGGAAACCTTGATCACGTTAATGAGTTTATTGAGCTGCTTTTTAATCTGCTCCAGGATCAGGGTGTCGCCGTCGGTGACCATGGTGAGCCGGGAAACCTGCGGTTCGTTGGTTTCCGCGACACACAGACTTTCGATATTATAGCCCCGTCCGGAAAACAACCCGGCGATTCGGGAAAGCACGCCCGGTTCATTGTCCACAAGAATGGAAAGTATATGTTTTTTCGGCATTGTCATGTCCTTGTTCGTTAGACCAACAGCATTTTGGAAATCGGCGCGCCCGCCGGAACCATGGGATAGACGCATTCCTCGGGTTCCACGACAAAATCCATGATCACGGCGTTGTCGCAGGCGATTCCCTGTTTGAGCACGGTTTCCACCTCTTCGGGTTTTGTGGCCCGGAGCCCCACGGCCCCATAGGCTTCCGCCAGTTTGACGAAATCCGGGGCATGGACGAATTTCGTGGATGAGTAGCATCGGTTGTAGAAGAGCTGCTGCCACTGCCGCACCATGCCCAGAAATCCATTGTTTAAGATCACGATTTTAACCGGCAGATGATACTGGACCGCTGTGGCCATTTCCTGAATGTTCATCTGGATGCTGCCGTCGCCCGCTATGTCCACCACCAGTTTATCCGGCGCGGCGACCTGTGCGCCCACGGCCGCCGGCAAGCCAAATCCCATGGTGCCCAGACCCCCGGAACTGACGAACCGGCCCGGCTCGGTGAAATGATAATACTGGGCCGCCCACATCTGGTTCTGGCCGACCTCGGTGGTGATGATGGCCTCGCCTTTTGTCAGTTCAAACAGTTTTTCGATCACATACTGGGGCTTGATCACGTCTTTCTGATCGTAGGCCAGTTTCGTGGTTTTTTTCCAGTTGTCGATTTTTTCCAGCCATTCCCGGTGGGCCGCCGCCATGTCTCCCATGTCTGCATGATCAATCATCTGGTTCAATATTTCCAGGGATATCTTGCAGTCTCCGACAATCGGGACATCCACCTGAACATTTTTCTGGATGGAGGTGGGGTCAATGTCTATCTGGACGATTTGCGCATGGGTGGCGAATTCATCGGTTTTGCCGGTGACCCGGTCATCGAACCTCACCCCCACAGCGATCATCAGGTCGCATTCGGATATCGACATATTGGCCCGATAGGTGCCGTGCATGCCGGGCATGCCCAGCCACAGGGGATGGGTCCCCGGAAACCCGCCCAGTCCCATGAGCGTGCTCGTTACCGGGATATGGGCTTTTTTCGCGAGTTCAGCCAGTTCCTTATGGGCACGGGAAAGGATCACACCTCCGCCGGTGAAGAGGATCGGCTGTTTTGCTTTCTGGATCAGTTCCACCACTTTCTGAAGCTGCTTCCGGTTGGGCACATAGGTCGGATTGTAGGACCGGAGTTCCACGTCATCAGGCAGTTTGAATGCGGTTTTGGCGATGGACACATCCTTGGGCAGATCAATGAGCACCGGCCCAGGGCGGCCGGACCGGGCGATGTGAAATGCTTCCTTGATGGTTTTCGCCAGGTCTTTGACATCCTTCACCAGATAATTGTGCTTGGTACAGGGCCGGGTGATGCCCACGATATCGACTTCCTGAAACGCGTCGTTGCCGATCAGCCGGGTCGGCACCTGGCCGGTGATGACCACAATGGGAATAGAATCCATATAGGCGGTGGCGATGCCGGTGACGGTGTTGGTGGCCCCCGGACCGGAGGTCACCAGGCAGACGCCGACTTTTCCGGTGACACGGGCATAGCCGTCGGCCGCATGCACGGCTCCCTGTTCATGGCGAACCAGAATATGCCTTAAATCGGTTCTTGCCAGCTCATCATAAATGTCCAAGACAACGCCGCCGGGATATCCGAAAATCGTATCGACGCCTTCTTCCTTCAGCATCGTCAGCAGAATCTGCGCACCGGTTAGCTTGTTCATAATCAACCATCCTTGATCAAAAATTAGGAATTACGAATTATTCCATGACCGCGCCCTTGTCCGCCGACGACACCATGCGGGCATACCGGGCCATATAGCCTTTGGTGATTTTCGGTGCCGGTTGTGTCCACTTGGCCAGCCGGTTTTTGATTTCCGCGTCATCCACTTTCAGGGTGATGGTTTTGGCGGGAATATCAATGGCAATGATATCTCCTTCCCGGACAATGGCGATGGGGCCTTTTTGCATGGCTTCCGGAGACACATGGCCGATGGCCGCGCCCCGGGTCCCGCCGGAAAACCGGCCGTCGGTGATGAGCGCCACGTAAGCGTCCAGCCCCATTCCCGCGATAGATGACGTCGGCGTCAGCATTTCCCGCATGCCCGGCCCGCCCATGGGGCCTTCATACCGGATCACCACCACATCGCCTTTGACGATTTTCCCGCCTAAAATGGCTTCCGAGGCGGCTTCTTCCGAATCAAACACCCGGGCCGGGCCTTCATGGATCATCATTTCCGGCACCACCGCCGACTGCTTGACCACGCAGCCCTTGGGGGCGATATTACCGAACAGGACCGCAAGCCCGCCGACCGCATGGTAGGGCTTATCAATTGGCCGGATGACATCAAAATCGCGCACCATTTCTTCCGCGATATTATCTTTGACGGTTTTGCCGGTGACCGTCAGACAGTCCGTGTGAATGGACCTATTGTCCGCCAGAACCTTCATGACCGCCTGAATACCGCCGGCATAATACAGGTCTTCGAGGTGGTGGGTCCCGCCCGGGCTCAGGGAGCACAGATGAGGGGTCCGGCGGCTGATCTCGTTGATCCGGTTCAGGTCTATGGGCATCCCGGCTTCATGGGCCAGGGCCGTCAGGTGCAGCACGGTATTGGTGGAGCATCCCAGGGCCATATCCACGGTCAGGGCGTTTTCAAAGGATTTTGGTGTCAAAATTTTGCTCGGGGTGATCCCTTTTTCAAGCAGCTCCATGATTTTCATGCCCGCCATTTTAGCGAGCCGGATGCGGGCGGACATCACCGCCGGGATGGTGCCGTTGCCGGGCAAACCCATGCCGATCGCTTCCGTCAGGCAGTTCATGGAGTTGGCGGTGAACATGCCCGAGCAGGACCCGCAGGTGGGGCAGGCCGCGTCTTCGATGCAGGCGAGCTGGTCTTCGGTCATTTTCCCGGCCCGGACCGCGCCAACGGCCTCAAAAACCGTGATCAAATCGACTGTGCGCTTCGGATCATGGGGGTGTTTCCCGGCCAGCATGGGGCCGCCGCTGATAAAGATGGTGGGAATATCCAGGCGAGCCGCGGCCATGAGCATGCCCGGCACGATTTTATCGCAGTTGGGGACCATGACCATGGCGTCAAAGGCATGGGCCGTGGCCATGACTTCCACGGAATCGGCGATGAGCTCCCGGCTGCCCAGGGAGTATTTCATGCCCACGTGGTTCATGGCGATGCCGTCGCAGACGCCGATGGTGCCGAACTCCACAGGGGTGCCGCCGGCCATGTAAATGCCGGCCTTGACGGCTTCCGTGATCTTGTCCAGGTACACATGGCCGGGAATGGCCGTATTCACGGAATTGGCGATGCCGATAAGGGGCCGCCGGATTTCTTCATCCGTGTAGCCGATGGCTTTGAACAGGGAACGATGCGGGGCCCGTTCCACGCCTTTTTTAGCGCTGTCACTTTTCATGTCAATCCTCCGTTTTAAAAAAAAAACCGTTATGAGCTCTTTGGAAGCGCTGATAACGGTTTCGAAAATTGTGGGATGGAGAAGTCTAAGCCATTATCAACACTTGTCCGGGTTGCAGACGTCAATGACAAGGACGTCCGCAAGAATGACAATGAGCAATACGAGGTTGTTGATAATAGCGTTAAATTTCTTCATTTTCGAGGCCTTCTGGTTTTATGTGTCACCATTTAACAGTATAATTTCAGCTTGTCAAGCGGGTTTTATATTTTTTTAAATTTGAAGTTGTTTTACCTTTCTATGCGTAAGCGTTGAATTTCTATTTTAAAATTTGAGTTCTGCAGCGAAAACAATATTCATCATCAACGCCGGATAACGCTGCTCTATTCCAAAAAAAACAGGGCAGGCACCGTGTTTTATGATGACCAAAAGGGGCAGGGATGGCCGCAGCGCGGGGCTGGGTTTCTGCGTACTTTTCTTTGCCCGCCAAGAAAAGGAAGAGGAAAAAGTCGATTAATTAAGTTCGGTGTCACCGGAACTCCGTGTCACCGGAACGTAAGCGCTCAAGGACCCCCATCTTCA
>PCSG01000001.1:0-7017 GCA_002772195.1 Desulfobacterales bacterium CG23_combo_of_CG06-09_8_20_14_all_51_8
CTGATGCGGTTCTTTATTTGTCGGAAATGGATGACGCCTTCGGCAACACATTCAACCTGTCCGACAACGCCAATCCCACGCTCGAAGACGCTTTGACCCTGGCGGCGAACACATTTCGCACAAAGCCGCCCAAACTTCATCTGCCCCTTTCCATCGTCAAAATCGTCGCCCGCCTGGATGGCTGGATATCGGGCATGAAAGGCAAAATCCCGGATCTCGAATATGATGCGACCAACTATTTATACAACGACTATATTGTGGATAACCGCCGATTAAAGGCCACGGGATTTAAGCTGACCTATCCCGATTTTGCAAAATCCATGAAACAAATCGAGAAATGGTACTGGAATCAGCCCGAAAGAGGAAAGGGGGAATAAATGAGTCAAACTATTGTCATCACCGGACTGGCCCAGGGCATGGGCCGGGAAGTCGTCAAAATGCTGGCCAAATCCGGCGATGCCATCGCCGGGTTCGACATGGACGGGGACGGCATTGCCTCCCTGGGGACGGAACTGGACGCCCTGGGGGCCCGCCACCATCTGGAGGTTCTGGATATTACGGACCGGCCGGGAATTTTGAAATTCCGGGACCGGGTTCTTGAAAAATTCCCCCGGGTGGATACGGTGGTATCCAATGTGGGCATTGGATTTTTCGGCCCATTCGAGGAAATCGACCTTGAAAAGGCGCTGAAATGCCTTGAAATAAACGTCATTGGGGCCGCGGCCATCTTCCAGGCCTTTATCCCGTCCATGAGAAAGGCCGGGGGCGGAAAGCTCATCGCCATGTCCTCTCTCGTGGGACAGATCCCCTTTCCCTTTGAATCCATTTACAGCGCCTCGAAATTCGCCATCAGCGGCATGGTGGAGTCATTTCAGTATGAGCTATCGCCCTTCGGCATTCAGGTGGCCATCATCGAACCGGCCCAGGTGTCCACGAATTTTGCGGCGAAAATCCACGTCCTGCCGCCCCAAGGGTCCCCCTACCGGGAACGGGCCGGGCGCTTCATCGACCGGGACAATGAACTGATCAAGACCGCCACCACGCCGGTTCAGGCGGCGGAACGCATCGTCGGCGTGATCCGGTCGCCCCGTTTGAAACTTCATAACCAGGTGGATTTCATGAGCACGTTTTTCCTGTTCTTGAACAAGGTGCTGCCCAAGTTCATGCGGGATATGATATTGCTCAATCACATGAACATAAAATGAGGTAAAATCATGGGACCACAAGCCGCCCTTCTTGCCACACCGAAAAATATGGCCGACACCCGGGTCGGCAGACTCCGGGAAAGGATCATAAACACTCCCCAGGAAATCTGCGTGGAACGGGCCCGCTACCTGACCCGGTCCATGAAACAGCACTGGGACAAAGACCCTTTGACCCGCATGAGCCTGGGGTTGGAGCATATCCTTAAAAACATCACCGTGACCATCCATGATGATGAACTGATCGTCGGATGCCGGACCCGAAAGCTCAAAGGCGCGCCCCTGTTTCCGGAAAACAAGATCCGCTGGATCGGCATTGATGTGGAAAATTTCGACCGGCGTCAAGTCCAGCGCGCCCTGATCACCGAAGATGAAAAAAGAGAATTGATCGAAGACATCATCCCGTTCTGGGAGGGAAAAACCGTTGAAGACCGGTTTGAAGCATTGATGCCGGCGGATGTTTTCGGCGATATCGATAAGTACATCTTCACCATCATGCTGGAAATCACTTACGGCATCGGCCATTTCACCATGAACCACCCGAAAGTTCTCGCCAGCGGGCTGTCGGGAATCCTCCATGAAGCAAATGAAAAGCTGGCGTCCCTCTCTCAAAAAGACCGGGACGGCGAACGAGGCCTGTTTTACCAATCCGTCGTCCGGTCGCTGACCGCAGCCATTGGTTTTGCCAACCGCTATGCTGCTTTAGCCGATCAGATGGCAAAAGGCGCATCCGATCCGGAGAGACGCCGGGAACTGGAAACCATCGCGGCGGTCTGCCGGCGGGTGCCCGAGCATCCGGCCCGGAGTTTTCTTGAGGCGGTCCAGAGCGTTTATTTTATCCATCTGATCGCCCAGATCGAATCCGGCGGCAACTCCGTGTCTCTGGGACGCATCGACCAGATCCTCTATCCTTATTATAAAAAGGACATCGAACAGGGCGCCATCACCCCCCAAGCGGCCCGGGAACTGATCTCCCTCCTTTTTATCAAAACCAATGAAATCTGGAACGTGCTGGAAGAAGCCTATATTCCGGGGGGCGAGGGCACGGAAGGGAAAACCACCCAGAACGTGGTGGTGGGGGGCCTGGACAATGACGGCAACGACGCCACCACGGAGTTGAGCTACCTGATCCTGGACGCCTACGCGGACGTTCGGACCGTGCAGCCCAATTTCGGTGTGCGCCTGAGCGCTAAATCCCCGGAGTTTTTTTTCATGCGGGCCATTGAATACGCAAAAGACGGGGCCCTGCTTCATTTTTTCAATGACGATGCCATTGTGCCGTCTCTCATGGAAGCCGGACTGACCCAAAGCGATGCGCGGGATTACGGGGTGGTGGGATGCCTTGAGCCCAACGCCCAGGGCAAAACCTTCGGCTCCACCTTTGGGGCCCAGTTCAATGGGGCCAAGTGTCTGGAACTGGCCTTAAGCAATGGCATTGACACGATTTTCGGACAGCAGAACGGCCCCCAGTCCGGCAATCCTGAAAATTTCAAGTCCTTCGAAGACGTATGGAATGCCTACAACAGGCAGTTCGCCCATTTCACCGGCCAGATGGTCAAGGGCATGAATTGTTTGGACCAGGCCATCGCCGAAAATGTCCCCTCCCCCTTTGCCTCCGCCATGATCGAAGGCCCCATGGAGAAAGGCATTGATATCACCCGGGGCGGCGCAATCTACAATTCCACCGGCGTTCAGCTCATGGGATTTTCCAACGTGGCGGACAGCCTTTATGCTGTTCAAAAAGTCATTTTTGAAGACCAAAAATATGCCCTCACGGACCTGGCCGAATGGCTGAATACAGACTGGGTCGATCATGAGGACAAACAGAAGTTCTTTTTAAACCATGTGGAAAAATACGGCAACGACCACTCGGGGCCGGATGCAATGGCGGTCCGGGTGATGAATCATTTCTGCGATACCTTAAAGCAGTATCAAAACTTCCGGGGCGGCGCGTTCTGGCCCGGCATCTTCTCCGTGGGATTTCATATTTCCATGGGGGCCTTTACCGGCGCGACCCCTGACGGACGGCCCGCCGGGAGCATCTTCGGCAACGGCATCACCCCCAGCAACGGCCTTGCCGTCAACGGTCCCACCGCGATTTTCAATTCAATCACCAAACTGCCGTTACATCGGGTGTATAATGGACTCAACCTGAATATGCGACTGCCCGGAAACCGCATCCGAAGCAGCAGCCTCATGCATCTCCTTCAGACCTATTTTAAAAACGGCGGATTCCAGGTCCAGTTCAACATGGTAGACACCCAGACCCTGGAAGACGCCCGGGACCACCCGGACCAGTACCGGGACCTGATCGTTCGGATCAGCGGATATTCCGGGATATTTGTGAACCTAAGCGATATCGCCCAGGAAGAGATTATTGCGCGAACCGAGTACGAACTTAACTGAACCGGCCGGAGATTTTTTCCATGACCAAGGTGATGACAACCAAAGAGGCCATTTCGCAGTTTGTCAATGACAATGATTTTCTCTTTATCGGCGGGTATGTCTGCCGGCCGCCCTTTGCCGCCATCCATGAAATCATCCGGCAGGGAAAAAAGAACCTGACCATCACCCGCAGCAACGCAGCCGATGATTTTGACATGCTCATCGGCGCGGGGCTGGTCCGGCGCTTTATCGGGACCTTTCTTTCCCTGGGTGTTTACGGGCTTGGGCGGTGTTTCCGGCGGTCCATTGAAAAAGGGATCCCGCACAAGATTGAAGTCGAAGAATACACCAACCTGTCCCTGCCCATGATGCTGATGGCCGGGTCCTTCGGCATGCCCTTTGTTCCGGTCCGGGACATGGTGGGAACCGACCTGATGAACATAAAATCGTTCATGGGAGAAAACAAATTTAAACTGATCGACTCCCCGTTTGACGGGAAACCCACCCTGCTCGTGCCAGCCTTAAACCCGGATGTGGCCATCATCCATGTACAGCAGGCGGACAAATTCGGCAACGCTCAGATGTGGGGCATCGGCGGGGACTGCAAGGTGGGGGCCAATGCCGCCAAAAAAGTCATTGTCAGTTGTGAACGGATTGTGGACCGGGACGTCATCGGCAAAGACCCTTCCCGGACGATCGTACCGTCCTTTAAAGTCGTCGCCGTCGTTGAGGAGCCCTTCGGCGCCCATCCCGGCTACACGCCGGGCTTCTATGACACGGACTTCGGGTTCGGATACCAGTACCAGCAGGCATCCAACACGGTGGAAGGATTTCACGCTTTTCTGAAAGAATGGGTTTATGACATCCCCGACCGCAAAGCTTACACCCAGCATTATATTCAAAAATTCGGATATGGGCCTTTCAAAAAGCTGGAAGCGGCATTTGATTACAGCTTCCCGGTCAGTTATGCGTATTGAAGGCATAAGACTAAAGGCTGAAGGCTGAAGGTAGAAGGTTTTTTCAAAGGAAAAAAATTATGTCAGCTCATCCAAACGGATATATCAAACCGGAACTCATGGCCTGCTGCGGCGCCAGGGAAATCAAAAACCATCATGTGGTCATCGTGGGCACGGGTTTTCCGGCCATGTCCGCCAATATCGCCAAACACACCCATGCCCCGGACGCCATTCTCATGCAGGAGTCCGGCGTAGTGGATGCCCGTCCCAAAAGACCCGCGTTGTCGGTGGGGGACCCCTGCCTGAACCCGGGAGCAGCCATGGTGGGGAATTTACTCGATATCATGGGCATGTTTCTCCAGGCCGGATGGGTGGATGTGGGATTTTTATCCGGCAGCCAGGTGGACAAATTCGGAAACATCAACACCACCGCCATCGGCGATTATGAGCATCCGAAAACCCGGCTCCCGGGCAGCGGAGGCGCAAACCCCATCGGATCTTTGGCGAAAAAAACCCTGATCATCGCCCTTCACGATAAACGCCGGCTGGCTGAACGGGTCGATTTCATCACCACTCCGGGGTATATCGACGGCAATGGCGCGCGCGAGCGATGGGGGCTACCGGCGAACACCGGGCCGGAATGCATTATCACCAACAAGGCGATTCTTCGGTTTGATAAAACGACCGGCGAGGCCTGCCTGGAATCTTATCATCCGGGCCATTCCATTGATGAAATCAGGGAAAATACCCCATGGGATTTGAAGATTTTAGAAAATGTCCATGAAACCGAACCCCCGACGGAACGCGAGCTGGAAGTCATACGGAAAATACTGGACCCCCACCGCATGATCAGTATCTATGAGAAACGGGGCTATGTTTAATTCTTTTACGAATGAGCGATAAAATGGACTATACCCGAACGCTTGCGTCTTTTTGCGCCGGCCTGACTTTTGACATGCTGCCCGAAGATGTAGTTCAAAAAGCCAAACTCTGTATTTTAGATTATATCACCAATATTTACGGGTCCCTGGAACTCGAGGCGGTCAAAAATCTCATCGAGTATTTTCGCGCGCATAATGCCGGCGGGGCAGCCACAGCACTCGGATGCGGTTTTAAAACCCACCTGCATCATGCGGCATTCATCAACGGCGTGACCGGGGAAGCCATTGAAGCCCAGGACGGATACCGATTCGGCGGCAACCACCCGGGCGTGGCCGTCATTCCCGCAGCCTTGGGAACCGCCGAAGAACGAAAAGCAGGTGGTAAAAGCGTCATCGAGGCGGTGGTCGCCGGGTACGAAGCCGCCAACCGGCCGGCCGCCGCCATGCATCCCTGGCATACCCTTTCGGGATTTCTTCCCACCGGCACCTGCGGGGCCTTCGGGGCAGCCGCCGCAGCTGCTAAAATCTCCCGGTACAATGAAACGCAAATGGTGAATGCCATCTCAAACGCCGGGTACTTGCTTCCCCTGTCCATGGCCGAACACCTGATGGGCGGATTTACGATCAAAATTGTCCAGGGCGGACAGGCCGCCAGCGCCGGCATCCTGGCGGCCGGCCTTGCGGGCGCGGGCCTGACCGGAACGCCCCAGGTGCTGGAAGGATCCAAGTTAAACGGCGGATTTACCAAAATCACATCGGCGGCGGCCCCGAAGCTGGAAAAACTCATCGATGGTCTCGGCGAAACATTCTCCATCACCGATGTTTATTTCAAGCCTTACACCGCCTGCCGCCATACCCATGGCGCAGCCCAGGCCGTGCTTGAGTTATCAAATGAAGAAAAATTTTCTTTAAACGATATCGAAGCCATCCAGGTGCACACCTATGGTATCGCCGAACTGGCGGTGGGCAAAGGCGTCAAAAGCCATGACAGCTTTGTTTCCGCCCAGTTTTCCATCCCCTATGGGGTGGCGGCCTGCCTGACCGACGGGGCGCTGGGCCCCTTGCAGTTAACGGAAAAACGAATGCGTGATGAAACACTCATCCGGCTGTCTGAATGCGTGACGGTTAGCACGGATGACGCACTCAACAAGCTGTATCCAGAAAAAACGTCCACCCGTGTGGAAATTACGTTAAGCGGCGATCGGAAACTGACAAAACAAATCGATATTCCCAAGGGAGACCCCCGGGACCCCATGACGGAAACCGATATTATCAAAAAGCTAAAACTGTATGCCGGCAAGCGGGACATGGCGCGGACCCGCAAAGTCATAGAACTGGTTCTTGATCTTGAAAATGTCGGCGACGTGGGGGAACTGGCTAAACTTATTTAAGGAGAACTAATACCTGTGGATTTCAATCTTTCAAAAGAACAGATCATGCTGATCTGTTCTCTCAAGGATATGGGCAAACGGGAGAATTTTACTCAGCTTGCGGCGGACATTGACGCGACCGGAGAATTTCCCCATCACCTGATCCCCAAATATGCGGAAATGGGGCTCATCGGCATGACTCTTTCCCCGGAATACGGCGGCG
>PCSG01000001.1:7111-9114 GCA_002772195.1 Desulfobacterales bacterium CG23_combo_of_CG06-09_8_20_14_all_51_8
GGGTCATTGATATGTTCGGCACCGAAGCCCAGAAAAAAGAGATTATCCCCGGCGTCTGCAAGGGGGAATTCAGCGTATCGGTCTGCATGACCGAGCCGGAAGCAGGATCGGACCTGACATCACTCAGCACCGTCGCGGAAGACAAGGGAAGCCACTATGTCCTAAACGGGAAGAAATGTTTTATCACCGGCGGCGGTATGGCCAGCCATTATCTCGTTTATACGCGATTCGGCGATATCAGGGGGTATAAAGGCATCGGCGGCATATTGCTTAAAAAAGGAATGCCCGGCTTTACCTTCGGCAAACAGGAAGAATTCATGGGCCTGCGGGGCATGCCTTCCTGCGATCTTTATTTCGACAACGTGGAAGTTCCCAAGGAAAACGTTGTCATAAAACCCGGAGACTTCGGCAATCTCATGCTCACTTTCGACATTGAAAGGTGCGGCAATGCCGCCATGTGCTTAGGCACCGCCGGCGGCGCGCTCGAGGCGGCAAAAGCATACGCCCTAAAACGAACCTCCTTTGGCCGGCCCATCTGCGAATTTCAGGACATCCAGTTCACCATGGCCGATATGGCCATGAAGCTGGATGCGGCCCGTCTCCTGGTTTACCGGGCCGCAATCGGCGCGGGCCAGGGCCTGCCATCGATTTATGAGGCATCGCTGGGGAAATGCTATGCCAATGAAATGGTCCGGGAGGTCACGGATAAAGCCATGCAGATCTTCGGCGGATACGGCTACAGCAAGGAATTTCCCGTTGAGAGGATGCTCCGGGACGCCCGGGCCTGGGGAGTAGCCGGCGGAACACTCCAAATGCTTAAAATCACCATCGCCAGTGTGATATTCGGACGGCGGTTTGACCAGCGAAAATAAACATTGACTTCAAAGGAGAGGGAAATGGGTGAATACTACAAGGACATCGCTGAATTGTACAAAATTTACGGTTATTTCATGGAAAAAATCCTGACGGATCCGAAAGTCGGCCCCAAGCTGGCCAGCTCCAGGCTCATCATCAAATGGATCTACACGGACCCGGATGGAGAAATCACCATTGACCTCAGAAACCCGCCCAACAAAGAAGGCCAGTTCGGCTCTTACTACCTGGGACCCTGCCATCTCAAGGAAGATGTCTGGTCAAAACAGAGCGCGGATCATTCCCACCGTTTCTGGCACGGACTGGAAAACCCCGTCGCTTCAGTGACCCGGGGGAAAATCCGGCAGGGCGGCAAAATCACCGCCATGCTAAAACTCCTGCCCCTGGTCCGGCCCATGTTCCAGTTTTTCCCCATGGCGTTAAAAGACTTGGGTTATGATCACCTGCTCGTCAAAAAAGAAATCAAAAAATAAACTCGGATCAGCTGAGTTCCAGGGAACATTCTTCCTTAACGAATTTGAGAAATCAATTTTCCCACAGAGATATCGGAGAACACAGAGAGAAACTTTTTTCATCTTATTCTCTGTGCATTTCTCTGTAATCTCTGTGGTGAGAATATTTAATAAAAACCGCGAATCGGCATAAACAGCTTTGTAGCGCGGCCCTTCCCTTTGTAATTCCTTTTTAAATCCCGGACGAAAAAATTTCCTTGACAACACTTGAACTCAATTCTAAAGTTGAATCAAATTTTGTTTATGAATGAAATTAACTCCATGTTTATTTAAATAATCGATTTTACAGGAGACTACCATGGATTTCGCATTCACCAAAGAACAACTCATGTTCAAAAAAGAGATCATCCGGTTTGCCAAAAAGGAGATTGTTCCCCGGGTTCAGGAACACGACCTCAAAAAACAATTTGATTTTGAATCCTTCCGAAAACTCGGGGAATTCGGCATTCTGGGCCTGCACTTCCCGGAAGAATACGGCGGCGGCGGCGCGGATGTGATCACCACCGTCATGGCCGGCGAAGCGCTGGGAGAGGCGGGCGTGGACGGCGGGCTGACCCTTGCCTATGGCGCCCATACGTTTCTGTGCGCAGATACCATTTTTTCCCATGGCACCGAGGT
>PCSG01000274.1:0-2272 GCA_002772195.1 Desulfobacterales bacterium CG23_combo_of_CG06-09_8_20_14_all_51_8
AAGGCAGGGAGATGTTTCGCATTGGATGTACCCTTCAGGCCGAAAAACAGGGGGCATGATGTTTCATTTTGCAGCGCTGACCCGTGAAAGAAAAATTATTCTCGTTGCCGGCGCCATTCTGCTGCTGCTGGGCGCCATTTACCGGTTCTGGCCGGCGATGGTGTCCGCGGTTTCCGTTGCCGATGAAATTGCCCTGAAGCAGGAACATGTGGAAAAATACCGGCGGATTGCGGCCCGGCGGGAGGATGCCGTCAGTGAAAACGCGGCAGTCAAACGGCAGTTCCGCCAGATGGAAAACGGACTCCTGACCGGGACCACCCCGAGCCTGGCCGCCGTGGAAATTCAGAACACATTGAATAAAATCGCTGAAAATGGAAATTTAAAGTTTTCAACCATGCGGGTGATGAAATCCGTGGAGAGCGACACGGCGGATTATGTCCGGGTGCCGGTGCAGTTTGCGATGACCTCGGACATCAGGCAGTTAAAGGACGTGATTTACCAGATTGAAACAGCTTCCCAGTTGCTGATGATTTCAGAGCTGGATATACAGCAGGTGCGATCCAAGGACAACCGGCAGATCCAGGCGGTCGTCACCGTCGAGGGCGTGATGAAGGCCCCCGTGGCAGGGGATAAGGGGCCTCGGCCTGGAAAAGGATAGAATAAAGATGATTTCAAGGATATGGATAATCAACGGGGTGCTGGCCATCGCCCTGGTTATAAGCGGTGTAAAAATATGGGACGGCTGGCATGAAAAGCCCGGGGTTTTTTCCGAGAAAATTTTGGGATCTGATGAAAAAAAGGCAAAGCCCGTGAAAATGACCCCGGAAAAGCGCCTGGACGGTGAAACGCAGTATGCGGACATCGTGGATAAAAACCTGTTTTCTCCGGACCGGGCCCCGGCTCCGCCGGAGCCTGAAGGGGCCGAACCGGAAATTGAAGAAGCGACAACGGACGTAAAGGTTTCAGGTGAAAAGGTCGTGCTTTACGGGATTGTCGCGCTGGACGGATATAAAAAAGCCCTGACCAATGATCCATCGGACCAGGCCGTCCAATTCCGGTGGATCAGCGAAGGGGATAAAATCGGGAACCTGGCGGTCCGGGAGATTTCCGAGGACAATATCCTGCTGACAGATGAGGGGAAATCTTATCGGATTCTTCTCTATGATCCGGAAAAGGCGGCGAAAGCCGGTGCAAAGGCGTCTGCAAAGCCTTCGGCGGATAGTCACCCCCAGGTCGTCAGTGCGGGAACCCCCCCTCGGGCAGCAGAGTACAAGCCGTCGGCAAAACAGGATTCAAAACAGGATGCAAAAGTATCGGCACCGCCGGATACGGAAGATCAATACGAAACCGTAGACACTCCTTTTGGAAAAATAAGAAGAAAGAAGAAATGACCGTGAAAATAAAATATTTCAATCAGGTTATCGGTGGTTTTATCTGCATGTTGGCGCTGACAGCGATTGGGCCCGCCGGTTTTTGGCAGCCGGCATTTGCAGCGGCCCCGGAAGATGCGGCAACTGAAGTTGTGGAAACGGAAGGCGCTACGCCGCCGGCTCCGGCGGAGGCGGCGCCGTTCGAGGCCCCCGGCAAACTCGTGTTCAATTTTGACAACGCGGAGCTTTCCGAAGTGATCCGGACCCTGGCCGAGCTCCTCAACATCAATTATGTGCTAGATAAAGGCGTCAGCGGAAAAGTCACGATTCACACGGCCGGGGAGCTGGGCCGGGAGGACCTTTTCCCGATTTTTTATCAGGTGCTGGAAATCAACGGCATCACGGCCGTCAAGGACCATAAAATTTATCGGATTGCGCCGCTGAAAGATGCGTCCCGACTGCCCATCATGTCCCGGACGGAGGTAGGCGCTCCCATTCCGCCAGGGGATCGGGTGATTATTCAGGTCATCCCCCTGGCGTCGGTTTCCGCTCCGGAAATGACCAAGCTCCTGACGCCCTTTATTTCATCGGAAGGCGTCATTGTTTCCCAGGACAGCCGAAACCTTCTGGTGGTGGTGGATAAGGCGGACAATATCGCCAAGATCCTCCGGCTGGTCCGGGTGTTTGACACGGATGTGTTTGGCCGTGTGAAATACCGATTTTATCCTCTGTCTTACGCAGACGCCGAAGATATCATCAAAACCATGGAAAACCTGTTTGTGCCATACGGGGATACGGTGAAAACAACCACCAGCCTGATTCCCCTTCCCCGCCTGAACACCCTGCTGGTGGTGAGCGCAGATCCCAATGTGTTTGATATGGTGGACGCCTTTCTTCTGCAG
>PCSG01000274.1:2339-7094 GCA_002772195.1 Desulfobacterales bacterium CG23_combo_of_CG06-09_8_20_14_all_51_8
AGGACATCGTCGGTATTCTGAACGGCGTGTTTTCCGGTCAGAAGAATATGAAGGACAAGGACAAAAGCGGGACTTCCCCGGCGGTTTTCCGAAACCCCCTGGCAAAAGGAGTTAAAGAAGAAAAATCCCAGCCGGCGGCCCCGCCGCAAGTCCCGGCATCCGGGCCCATGGCGTCGTCGGCGGACAGGGCAATCGGCTCCGGCACCCTGCGGGGTGAAATCAATATTACCGCCGATGAGTCCAGAAATGCACTGATCATAGAGGCGGCCCCGCCAGATTACTTGATTATCAAAAATCTGTTAAAGCAACTGGATATCATGCCTCGCCAGGTAGTCATCGAGGTGACCATCGCGGAAATCACCCTGGATGAATCCACCGCCATGGGGGTGGAATGGTCCTATGTCAAGGGGGATGCGAATATGAGTACCAGCATGCTGGAAGCCACCATGGGAAAATCCGGTCTTAATTTTACGGTCGGCAACCCGGACCGCTGGACTGCGGCCCTGTCCGCCCTGGCCACGGAAAACAAGGTGAATATCCTGTCAAACCCATCAGTTCTGGCCTCCAACAGCATGCCGGCCAGCATCGACGTGTCCCAGGAAATTCCGATCGCCAGTTCCCAGTACCAGTATACCACAACCGGTACCGACGCTCTGCTGGAAACGGATATTGAGTACCGGGACACCGGCATCATGCTTTCCGTTACCCCCAATATCAACGAAAACGGGCTGGTGACCATGGATATCGATCAGGAGATCAGCGAGCAGGCCCCCAATGTATCCGTGGGCGGCAAGGACTATCCGTCTTTTTTCAAAAGAAAAACCACAACCACTTTAACCGTTCAGAGCGGCCAGACCATTGTCATCGGGGGCTTGATCCGGGAGACAACGTCGGACGGGTCGTCCGGCGCTCCCTGGTTCACCCGTATTCCGGTGTTGAGTTTTCTGTTCGGCAAGACATCGGATTCCGTTTCAAAAACCGAACTGATCATCCTGATTTCGCCGTACGTGATCGCAACGCCGGATGACGTGGACGCCGTGACCAGGGAATTTACCAGTAAAATCAGTTCCCTGCCTCAAAAGAGCGTCCAGTAGCCGTGCAGACCGGCGATTCACCATGACGATGATGGTGCTTCCCCCGGATTGATGAGATATTTTCACCCGACAAATAGAGTTGTTTTCCATGTGATGCTGTTCTGGATGATGGCCTGGGGTGCTTTATGCCCGGCCCATTGTGATGGAACTGAAGCGGAAGGCAAGTCTTATCGGGTGGTTGCGTTTTCATCCAAAAATATTAGGCCTTATGTGGAAGCCATGGACGGGCTGCGGGAACGTCTGGCGGAAGCCATAGACGCCCGCGTGGACGTTGTCATGCTCGACCAGTATGCGGACAAGGCGCGGGACGACCTGGCAGAGCAGTTTTCCAGTGAGGAATCCATAGATCTGGCGGCGGCCATCGGCCCGGAAGCCGCGGCCTTTGTCTGGGAAACCTTTCCGGACGCATCGGTTGCAAAAGTTTATTCGGTTATCTTGAACCCTGAAAAAGTGATCCCCGCAAGCCGGTCCGCCATCGGCGTTTCGCTCAACATCCCCGCTGCGGATCAGCTCCGGGCCATCCATCAGGGCCTGGGGCCGTCCGTCCGCCGGATCGGCCTTTTTTTTGATCCAGCCCTTAACAGCGATTTTTTTTCAGCCGCCAGGGCTGCCGCGATGGAGCTGGATGTGGACCTGGTCCCCATGGCGGTCGCCTCCAGAAAGGATATCCCGTTTCTGCTGGAAGAATGCTGGGATTCCATGGATTGCATCTGGCTCATTCCTGATCAAACGGTTATTTCCGAAAGTATTTCCCAATATATCATCAAACAGGCGGTGTTAAAGAAAGTCCCGGTGGTCGGGTACAATCAGTTTTTTTATGATTCCGGGGCCGCCATGGCCTTTGTGTTTGATTATCATACATTGGGCCGGCAATCCGCGGACCTGATCGCTGATGTTCTGCGGCAGACGGCGTCAAAATCTCAGAATCCGGCATTTAACGTCTGGCTGAACGCAGTCGTTCTGAAAAAAATGGGCATTGAAATTTCCCAACCCCTGACGTTGCCGATGATGGTGGGGCCGTGAAAAGTCCTGGAATTCACGCAAGACTATTGGTGGCGGCGTTTGCCGTAATCAGCCTGACAGCGGTTACCCTGGGATACACCGGGGTGAGGATGTTTCATGATTTCGCCCAGAACCGGTTTGCGGAACGCTTTGAATTCCTGGCCCGCTATCTGGCCTTGAATTCCGAACTGGGCATCCTGATTGATCATCAAGCCATGCTGGATAAGCTGGCGGAAAACCTTCTGGCGGAAGCGGACGTGGCCCGGGTGATGATCGCAGGCGCTGGTGGTGAAACACTTTCCGAAGCATCAAAAACAATCTCCGGTCCTTATGTGACAGTGGAAGCCCCGGTCCGGATCAAGGCCGCCAGCGAGGAAAGCCAGGCATTTGTCTGGGCGGTTCCGCATCCCTCCAACGGCGGGCAGGCGGATATTATCGGCGAAGTCCGGATTACCTACAGCACCTCCCAGATCGACCGGCTTTTAAAAACCATCACGGTTCGTTTCCTCTGGTTTACCGCCGGGCTGGCGGCCATCTGCCTGGGAATTTTCTATTTTATTTCAAGGTCCCTGGTCTCCCCCTTGACCCATCTGGCCCAGACCGCCCGGAAAGTCGGCGAAGGCGAGCTTCAGCGGCGCATGACGCCCGGCAATATCCCGGAAACCCGGGAGGTTTCCCTGGCGTTTAATGCCATGCTGGACTCCCTGGAACGGGGCCGCCGGGCCGTTGAAGCCGCGAACCAGGAGATGGCCCGGCAGAATCTGCTGGCGGAAATGGGGAAATTTTCCATGATGATCGCCCATGAGATCAAAAATCCCCTGGGAATCATCAAAAGTTCGTTTGATCTTCTCAAAAAAGACCCGGCAGATCCCGCCAATTCTGTTTTGGTTGGATATATTGAAGAAGAGATACAGCGGATTAACGGACTGATCGAGGATTTTCTGTCGTTTGCCAAGCCGACCAAGCCGTCCTTCCGGATGGTGGATGCCAACGCGATGATGAGGGACTGCATTGAGCGGTTTCGGCGCATGGACATCGCCGGGGATATGGAATTCAAGGGGCATATCCCGGACGTGTCCTGCCTTTCCTATCTGGACCCGGACCTGTTCCGGCGGGCCATCGACAATATTTTAAAAAACGCCGTGGAGGCCTGCGACGGCCATGGGGTGATTTTTGTGGATTCGGTCTGCAGGGAAGACAAGTGGCGGGTGGAGATCGCCGATGATGGATGCGGCATTGCCGAAGACGTGGCGGACACAATATTCAATCCGTTTGTGACCACCCGGGCCAAGGGAACCGGCCTGGGGCTGGCCTATACGGCCCAGGTGATCTCCGCCCACAGCGGCATTATTACAGTGGGAAACCGGCCATCCGGCGGCGCGTGTTTTAAAATTGAAATTCCCAGAGACCCCAAAACCATTGATTTATGGGATAAGAATGAAGTAAAGGAATAAGGTATGGCTTACATACTGGTGGTGGATGATGAAGAGAAAATGCAGCACCTGCTGTCCATCATGCTGGTGCGCCAGGGATACAGCGTCGACCGAGCTGGAGACGGGGCCCGCGCCCTTGCTCTGATTCGGGAAAATCCCTATGATCTCGTGATATCCGATATCCGCATGCCCCGAATGGACGGGATGACGCTTCTGGCGGAGATGAAGTCGGCTGATATTAACTGCCCGGTGGTATTCATCACCGCCTTCGCCACCGTAGATTCGGCCGTGGACGCCATGCGGCGGGGGGCCGTGGATTATATCACCAAGCCGTTTGATCAGGATCGGATCCTGCTTACCGTGGAGCGGACCTTGGGTATATCCCGGATCATATCGGAAAATATTGAGTTAAAACAAAGGCTTTCCGAATTGTCCGGGGGCCGGGACATCGTTTATGTGTCCGAGAAAATGGCCCGGGTCATGGAGAATGCGGCGAAGGTGGCCGCCTCCGACGCCGCGGTGCTGATTACCGGCGAATCCGGCACGGGCAAGGAGGTGATCGCCGGTTTTATTCATGATTCCAGCGCCCGGGCCAAGGCCCGGTTTGTCCCGGTCAACTGTGCGGCCATTTCCCCGACCCTGGTGGAGTCCGAGCTTTTCGGGTATGAAAAAGGCGCTTTCACCGGCGCGGATCGGCGCACCAAAGGCAAATTTGAATACGCCGCCGGCGGTACCCTGTTCCTCGATGAAATCGGGGACCTGCCCTTGGAGGCCCAGGCCAAGCTGCTGCGGGCTCTTCAGGAAAAGAAGATCCAGCGGGTCGGCGGCAATGAGGAGATTCTCTTGGATGTCCGGATCCTGTGCGCCACCAACCAGGATCTCAGTCTGCTGGTGAAAAAGGGAAGTTTCCGGCAGGATCTCTATTACCGGATTAATGTATTTCCCATTCACACCCCGTCGCTGCGGGAGCGGACGGAAGATATCGTTCCCCTGGCGGAATATTTTTTAAAGCAGCTCACCGGCGGCCGGGCCGTGGGTCTGACCGACGGGGCGGTCCGGACCCTTCAGTCGTATAACTGGCCGGGAAATGTGCGGGAGCTCGCCAACGCCATGGAGCGCGTCATGATTATTGATGACAGGGGCGGCAGCATCACGGCGGAAACCCTTTCTTTTTTAAGGCCGGGTGCGGCGGGTTCTTGCGGGATAAAAGAGTTCACCCTGCCGCC
>PCSG01000274.1:7114-10942 GCA_002772195.1 Desulfobacterales bacterium CG23_combo_of_CG06-09_8_20_14_all_51_8
ATTTGCCTGGAAAAGCTTGAGTTGGATCTGGTAAAGCAGGCCCTGGCGCAGACCGGCAATAACCAGTCCGCCGCCGCCGATCTTCTTGGACTGACCCGGGCCAAGTTTCGGGTGCTTTTAAAACAGGCGGATGAGAGCGGGAATTGATGATTTTCGGAGATGGCGAATAGTGATCCGACAGTTTTTTAAAATAATTGCCAGTTTACTGATCATCGGCGCTTGGGCGGGTTTGCCCCCGGCCCATGCGGCAGCGACCGAGGACACCATGCTCATGTTCGTGGGCGAGGATCTGGATGTGCTTTCCATCGCCTCCCGCCGGGAGGAAAGCGCGCGCCAGGCCCCGGCCGTGGCCAGCGTCGTCACCCGGGACATGATGACGGCCCGGGGGATGTTCACCCTAAGCGACGTCCTGGCCCAGACCCCGGGATTTTATATGGCACAGAAAGAATGGGGGACCCGGCCATATCTGCGGGGCATTCCGGATTCCGTGCTGTTTTTATATGACACGGTGCCAATGCAGTCGGACATGTCCAAATCCGTGCATCCCTTAGATGATGAACTTTCCCTGGCCCCGGTCAAGCGCATTGAGATTATCCGGGGGCCCGGTTCAATGCTCTGGGGGGCGGACGCCTTTGCCGGGATCGTCAATGTCGTGCCCATGACCGGCAAGGATCTTTCCGGCGTGGAAACCGGCGTGTTTTACGGCAATCCCGGTGACCCCCGGGGAGGCCACGTCAGCGTGGGGCATGACGCCGGGGAATGGGACGCCTTTGTATCGGTCACCGGCCGGGAGGGGGAGCGCGATGAGGGCGTCGCCAATACGCTCCATTTCTGGGACACCGATGACAGCATGCCGTTTCCCCCGGAAGACCGATACGGCGAAGCCCGACCGGAACGGCCGCATTTTATGGAACTGGTGGGTAATATCAATTTCCGGGGCTGGATCACCCTGTCCGGCCGGTATTCGGATTATACAAAACCCTATGCCATGTCGGACAAGGACGAGGAACAGATATGGGCGGAGCAGCGGGCCGATCCGGTCAATTATGTCAAGCTGGAAGGTAAAAAGAATCTGGACGTCAATTCTGCCCTGCGGTTTACGGGGTATTGCTCGGAAATCGATTCCACCCACCGGGTGATCGATCTGGAATTCGACGCAAAAGAAACCGCCAGTTACGGCGAGCTGATTTGTGATCGTAAGTTTCTGTCCGGGCAAGGGCTGCTCACCGCCGGCGCCGCCTACCGGAACAAACAGGTTTCCGACGCCCCTATCTGGGACAGCTATCTGCCGGATTATCTGGGTCCGGAAAACCTCACTTTTCTGCCGGGTATCACCCAGGAGGATTACCGCACGGAACTTTGGTCGTTCTTCGGCCAGTATTCTCATAAAATCGGCAAAACCGATGTATTGTTCGGTTTGCGCCATGACGCCCACGACACCTATGCGGACAGCCTGAGCTATAATCTGGGACTGGTCTGGTCCCCGGCTTCCTCGTGGACGTTGAAGACCCTGTACGGCACCGCCTACCGGACCCCCTTCGCCCGCCAGCTCATGGAGGAAGAGGAGCCGGATCTTGAGGAAATCAACACGGGGAGCCTGGAAGTGTCCTGGCAGCCCGAAGATCGGTTCGGCGTGAGCCTGTGCGGATTTGTCAATCACATCGCCGATCACATCATGGAAGACGCCTATGCGGGGCTTTCCAACCCGAATCACCAGAAAATTTACGGCCTGGAAGCCGAAGCCCGGGTGAAGCCTATGGACGGGCTGGAACTGGCCGCCAATGTCACGGCCATGAGCAACAGTGGGCCGGACGAGACTTATTTGTACAATGATTATTCCTTTCTCCGGCCGGACGGGACGATTGAAAAACATTATGTGGAAATCAATTATCCGTTTGACACCGGGCCGGACACCCTTTTGAATCTGACGGCGAAATGGTCGCCGGTGGACGCCGTCACACTGTTCTGCCGGACCGGGTATTTTGCCTCTCAGTACGAGATCTGTTCCACCTGCGACACCCTGGATTCCGTTTCCGGCGTCTGGCTGACGGACGCATCCCTGACGATTAAAGATATCCTGAACCCGGGATTGGATGTCAGCCTGTATCTGAAAAACATCACAGACCGGGAATACCGGGTCCCCGGAACTTACAGCACCATCGAAGGCGATCCGTTTTCCGTCCGGATTCTGGTCACGAAAAGATGGTGATCGGGTCCGTTTAAAATCCGTTTGGCTAGATCTGGCCATGGGTGGCTGAATCTAGCCAGTTGTATATCAAACCCGTGATTCATAGATAACCATAAAAATCAGCCGCAGATTCACGCAGACGAACGCAGACAAAAAAATATTCTGGTTATCCAGTTCGGTTAAAACGATAAATAAGGGTTATGTCATTCCCGCGCAGGCGGGAATCCAGTTGGTACGTTACCAATATAACCGCGCTTACACTCAACTTGAGTAAACTAGATACGCAAAAAAAATATTTTCCGCGTCAATCCGTGGAATCCGTGTCTCAGAAATTAAAATGGGGGTTGCCTCCGTCCTGAACAGGCAATCTGGCACCATGATTGCATAGATTTAACTGAAATGGAAAAATTACGCCGACATATTATTTTATTAACAGGCATGGCAGCGATAGTTGCGATCATGCCGTTTTCTGCCGCCGTCGAAGAGGTTTCGGCGCTTGTCGAAACCCCGGTCGTGGAAATCCCGGCTTTAATGGACGCAAATGAAACCGCCCTGTTTGACCTCATCAACGCGGCTAGGAAGGACCCCCTGGGCGTGGCGGAATCCCTGGGCATGAAGCGCACGGAAATCCTGAAAAACCTGCCTGAACTGGCGGATATTCTGACAAACGGCCTGCCGGAACTGACCTTTAACGATCGGCTTTACAAAAGCGCAAAAGATCACACCGCCGATATGCTGGCAAATAACTATTACGCTTATGAATCCTTGGACGGCCGAACAATTGACCAGCGTCTGAACGATGCTGGTTACACGGCCGCCGCATCCGGTGAGTCTCTGGGTCTGATTTTTTTTAATAATTTCATGGAACCCGGCCGGGCGGCAACCCAAATTTTTGAAACCATGTATAAAGACGAACTGGACCCGGGATTCGCGGGCCAGCGCAATATTCTCAATCCTGATATAGAAGAGGGCGGTATCAGTTTTCAGGGAGGTATATTCCGGTTTGGCCGCTTCAGCTTCAACGCTTATATGACAACCTGCGATTTTGGAACCAAGGCAGCGCTCCAGGACCTTCAGCTTCTAAACCTGATCAACCAGGCCCGGGCCTTTCCAAAGGCAGTGGCCGTAGTTTACGGCGAAACATGTCCGGAAGATCTTGACCCGGAGGGTAACGGTATGCCGGCGATCGCATTTAACCCGGAATTGTACGCGGCCGCGGGTGATCATGCAACGGACATGGTGAAAAATGAATATGTGAATCATGTTTCACTGGACAATCGGACACCTGAAATGCGCCTTGAGGAAAAAGGCTACGTCTTCGACTGGATGACGGAGCTGATATACCGAATGCCGGTGTATGCAATTTACGATGCGGAAAGCGACGCCGCACCACCTGTTGAACAAAATC
Organism: Desulfobacterales bacterium CG23_combo_of_CG06-09_8_20_14_all_51_8; assembly: GCA_002772195.1. Classification (GTDB taxonomy): domain Bacteria; phylum Desulfobacterota; class Desulfobacteria; order Desulfobacterales; family Desulfosalsimonadaceae; genus SURF-3. The sequence continues at coordinate 10,711 of PCSG01000274.1, forward strand.
TGTCGTGCGAACCAGTGTCGGACTTTTTTAAATTCATATATCAACGGGCGATCTGGTCTTTCGAGAAACAAGGGGACCGGCAGTTGTTCGCTCCGGAAGCGGTTGATGCGGGCGTGAGGATGGTTTCCGGACAATCCAGCGTGCTGGGCAATATTTGCACTGGTAATTTTCTGCTGTCGGTGATCGAATTTGCGGCGCCGGCGGTTTCTTCCGATCCATCCGATCCAGACGG
>PCSG01000274.1:10951-11024 GCA_002772195.1 Desulfobacterales bacterium CG23_combo_of_CG06-09_8_20_14_all_51_8
TATGGGAACGGTGTTTGATGATGTCAATCAAAATGGCCTTTACGATGCCGGTGAGGAGATTTCCGGGGCTGTG
>PCSG01000274.1:11047-11154 GCA_002772195.1 Desulfobacterales bacterium CG23_combo_of_CG06-09_8_20_14_all_51_8
CGCTGGAGAAGTTGGCTTTTCGGAACCCTTTTCAACGCTGGTTACGAACCCGGCGGGCGGATTTTCAATCAACCTAGCGCCGGGGCCCTATCAGGTCCGGGTGTGGG
>PCSG01000300.1 GCA_002772195.1 Desulfobacterales bacterium CG23_combo_of_CG06-09_8_20_14_all_51_8
TGACCCCATGGCTGCGACCGGTGCCGATCCTGATCACTCAATAACTGAAGAGCGGTATGTTACCTTTGGTGTTTCAGAAAAAGGTCGGATTGTAGTGGTATCTCACACCGAGAAAGGTCAAACAATTCGAATCATAAGAGCCCGCAAAGCGAGCAAATGAGAACGAGAACTATATGAAGAAGGATAAAAAACCTGATAACGACCAATTACGGGTGGAGTATAAGCGTTCTGATTTTCCCGGCGGCCTTGTGCGGGGTAAGTACGCAAAGCGCATGAAAGAATCTTCTAATGTCATTGTCCTAAGACCGGAGGTTGCTGAAGCATTCCCTAATGAGGAGGCAGTTAATAATGCCCTTCTCTCACTTATTGATATTGCTCATAAAACAACTCGTCCAAGACGTTCCACCGGATCGCCCCCAAAAAAACCGGCTTCCCGGTGAACTTCGCGTTAAGAAATATGGATAATTTTGCAATTTGGGATGCTGTTTCCAGTGCATGGACTGAAATAGCTTTAGGACGAGGGCTGCCCTTGACTTTTATTGGCAGAATATAACTATTCTATTTGAAAAATCCGTTCAATCGCGGCTTTGTCATATTTCCCGGTCGATGAAACAGGAATATTCGCAACGATCTTTATCCGCCGGGGCATTGCACAGGGTTCAAGTATTGCCATGAGTTGCTGTCTTAATTCGTTTTTTTCAACTTTCCCTTCGACCAGCGCCCAAATTTCATTTTCCCTTCCCGTCTGACTCTTGGTTGAAATGACAATGGCATCTGTGACATTTGCCAGTTGAATGATTTTATTTTTAACTTCCTCTATATCGACTCTTTTCCCGGCCACTTTGACAATTCGATCTGCCCTGCCGATCAGTTTAAACCTATCTTTGCCGACAGGCTCGGCCTGATCACCGGTATCAATAAATCCGTCATCCGTGCGAAAGATTTCCGGAGACACAAAATCAGAACGGACAAAGAGCCGATCGGCTTTAATTTTCCAGTCAACGCAATCATATGGAAAATAAGATGACTCGCCTTCTTCTAAGCCGAAACGGGTTGCGATGCCGCCGCTCTCTGTTGAACCGTAAATTTCAGTGACGCACAGGCCGGTTTGTTTAAAAAATGCGTCGCCATCGACTGGATTCAACTTCCCGGCGGATGAAAATGCCAGCCGAAGCGATGCTCTTTGCACCCCGCTCCCGCTTAGCGCCTTATAATGAATCGGAATACTTACCAAAACAGTAGCGCGCCCATTTGAAATCGAGCGATGAATTTCATGGGGAAATGTAAACACCGAATCAAGGACGGAGGCTGATGCAACCAGGGGAACCAGCACCGTAAACAACAACCCATAAATATGAATCGGCGGCACCGTTGCCGCGAATCTGTCGTCTGAGGAAATATTGAACTTATTTGACAGGAAAAACGCCTCGCCAAACATATTGCGTATGGTTTTTGACCAGATTTTCGGCGTCCCGGTTGAGCCGCCGGTAAACAGTTTTAAGAAAACACTGTCCGGACTTCGCAGGTCCCCACAAGAAAATTCCGTTTTCATCATCTCCTGGGTATCCACGATAAACGGCTCTACTTCCGGCGGAAATGGAATCGCCTGATCCGTAATCACCTTTGAAAAGGGAATCGTATGATACATGTCGGAAAGAGCGGATTCTGAAAATGAATGGGGGATAACCAGGGTAACAGGACAGGTCATGGCAGCTAAAAAAGCAGCGGCGACAAGGCCCTTGTCCATGGCGCAAAGGCATATGGTTTCTTCCCTTTCAGATGAGAAAAAAGCCTTTTGAATTCCGGTGGAAAGCGCATAAATATCTTTGTATGTATATTTTGAAAAAATATAAAAGCGCTCCGGGTATCGGGGACCGGAAACAAGCTGTTCGAGCTGTTCGTAAAAAGGATCCATGGAATTAAATGTCGCCTTTATTTAAATTTGATTTTCTGCTAAATAGAATTAAAGTCAATCAATTGGCTCAATAAAAATCATTTTGGTCTTCAGAAAAATTGACTATTACAACCGTTTAATTTGAAATTGTATTATCGTTAAAAAAAAATTTTCAAGTAATTCTTTTAGCTTCAAAGGATATTTTTTTGCGTTTCTTCAAATTATTATCCAACCAGCTGTTAAAGATCGAATTCGTAAAAAATGCGGTTTCCGAAAAAACGGGCTTGGGTATTTTTAAGGAAAAGCCGACACCGAAAATGATCTTTGGTTTTACCTGCATCGTTGTTAGTTACCTCATGTGCTGGCTGGCAATAAGCGTATTGGGGATCATCTCACTCTATCTTAAAGCGCCATTACTTGGGATCATTGGCGGAATTATAATCTGGAATATTTCAAACCTTCTCTTCATGCTCGGCTTTTATCTGGCCGGCGCCCAGCATTCAAAAGTATTTCTGAAATGGATCACCCGGCTGTTTATTGAAAAGCTCTCATCCTGACGTATAAACTTTTCATGTTAATGATCGGGCCGCCAGCTTCGCTGCCGCCTCTCCGGTCGCCAGACAACTTCCGATCACCCGGGCCGAGGCGATTGCATCATTATCCGCACTGATACATTTGCCTGCAATCATCAAATTTTTGATCCCCGGGACCCTTAAAGACCGTTCCGGGATATCGTAATACAGGCTTTCCGGCAAATACCGGATATCCAAATCCCCTGCCGAATCCCACTTTTCGATGGGCCAACAGCCTTTTGTCGCAGCGTCTGAAAATTTTTTCCCATTTAAAACGTCTTCGCCGGAAAGCACATAAACGCCTTTTGCCTTCATTCCGTCCCTGTGTAACACGGGATATTCGCCGGAAGGGACCCGACATCTTTCAAATCCGGCCACATTTTTCTGGACGAATCGAAATAAATGGTCCTTCAATTCATTGGCGAACTCCTCAATGGAACTGTTTCCCATACTTGAAAATCCCCTCACAAACCGGCCCAGATTTAATTTAACCGCAATTGAACCTTTTTCAAGCATCGGAAGCAGACTGACAGATTCAGACCCTTGCGGCAGGATTCCCTGGTTTACAGCCTGCTTCAGCATCGTCTTTATGCGGACGGCCATTATTGAAAAATGACCCGGATGATCAATATTGACGGACCCGTAAAAAGTCGAAAAACCTCCATTGTTGTCATTGCGGCGAAGGCCGCAATCCAGTTTTTCCGGCATGTTATGGACCCCGGCCTTCGCCGGGGTGACGGGTCTGGGACTTTTTACGAAGCTGTCAATATTAATTAACGGAAAAATCATGGCCGGGACCTGAGTTGATTCATCCGGGGCCATAACCGGAACGCCTGCGGACCGGCATACAATCGCGTCCCCGGAACAATCCACCACAGCGCCCACTTTGATCTCACGGCGACTGCCCGCCACAATTGCATTAATATGGCAAATACGATCGTTGTTTAACCGAACGCCGCAAAATTGTGTCGAATACTTAACCGACAGGGTCGCTTCAGTTTTTAAAAGGGTTTGAATGGTTTCTTCAATCGTTTTGGGGCGACTGAGCAAGACATGAACCCGTCCCATTTTTACCGGTGATTCGACACTATCATGAGACATTAACCGTCGAGCAAATTCTTCGGGAACGCCGGTATACAGCATTTCGGGACTTCCGTCGGAGCGATTGATAAAAAGTCCGCATATGGTATGAATATTTCCTTTTACAGCTATCCCGCCAAGGAAGGCGCTTTTTTCAAGCAGCAATGTCCGGCACCCCAGTCTTGCTGCGGTCACTGCGGCTGCGATTCCGGATACCCCGGCGCCGACTACTGCGATATCGGTCTCATCCATTATTTTTGTCTTCTCATGTGAGCGCCGTACCCTTCAATATTTTCCCAACTGGGAATTTTTCTGAAACGCCCCAATATTTTTTGAATGACACGGACGCTTAATTTGTCCCAATCCAGAGGGCTGCTCCACGTCGGTTCTTGTCGGGCAAGTGTATCCAACCGATGCACCAGGTCTTTGTTTTGTAATTGAGGGGACAGATAATAGACAGGCGCCAAAATATTTGTGTCCTTTGCGATCACCCCCTCGCAAAGCGCAAGATCGTAAACCGGGGTATCTTTATATATCCGAATACCCAGCGACGCAAAAACAGCATTGGCTTTGCCGAAATCATTTAAAATTTTTTGCGTCTCCGCCCAGTCTTTATAATTCTCATTGGGTCCGCCCAACAATAAAAACACGGCAAATGGAATCTTTGATTTAAGCAGGGATTGATAGGCGATTTTAATATCATTCCGGGAAAACCCCTTACCCATGGAGATCAACATCTTTTCGGTTACAGCGTCGAGTCCAAGTTCAATGCCGGCGCATCCGGAAGCCTTAAAGGCGCTTGCCAACTCATCATCAAACCCTGAAGGGTTGCAGTATGCCAACCACCGAATTTTCAATTTCCGGCGAATAATTTCCTGACAAATCGAGAGCGCGTGATGCGGGGGCCAGTTAAAAACGCCGTCGGTAAAGAAAAAATCAGACGCCCCGGTATCTTTTACGATTTTTTCCATTTCATCAACGCAACCTCCCGGTGACCGGAACCTAAGCCGGCCCCCTTCCAGAATGCGATAGGTGCAGTAAATACATTTAAAGGAACATCCTCTTTTGGTTTGAATCGCGACAAATCCGCCATGAGAAAAATACTTGCGGTAATTAATCTGATGATACGCAGGAGAAGGCAGGCCATCGAGGTCGCCGACAAAATCCGGAGGATTGTATTTCCACCTGTTTTCTTGTTTCATCCATAGACCTGGAATCCGATCAACCGGTTTCTTTTTATCGAGCGCCTCCAGGAACGCCGGCAGGCTTTTTTCCCCTTCGCTCACAAACGCATATTCTACGCCAAGATATTCCGCCAGTTCTTGAGGTGAAACCGTCACCCCGCTTCCCCCGATCACGATCGTTGCGTCACTGTTTTGCCGGATGGACGCAACGATCTTTTTGTCGTTTTGAAAATAGGATTTGGGCGTGATAAAGGAGCAGTTATCCAGGTTTCGAATTGAAAGCGCGACGATATCCGGCTTGAACTTTTTTAACTGACGTTGAATAGGATATGCCTGATAGCGGCTGAAACAAAGATCTAAAAACGCGACGTCATGCCCGGCTGCCTTAAGCGCACTGACCATGCAGACAGCTCCCAGCGGCGCAACGGCAAACGGGGTTTTTTCAAAATTGGTGGATATGAGAAGGACTTTCATGTCAATCCCGATGCAAAAGATGGGAACGAATCTTCTGTAAAAATTCATCCGCCTCTACCGGTGAAATCATCCCTTCAAGATAGGCCAATGTGATAAACAATTTGCCCGAATAGGTGTAAAAAACAACACCGATTCCCGGAGGGATAACAACCGTTGGAACATGATGCTGATAGCTGACCGGTATTCCCATAAATGTGGAGAGATCCGAAAGCGACTTGCCCGGATTGGCAATCACGATTGAAGCGATTTCACCCTTCAATGTCTGCCGAACCTTTCGGGCATATAACCAGGAGGGTAAAAAGCGGGAAAATTCCAGCGCGCACAAATTGGCAAAAATAAGATTGTTTCGAAAGGCGTCCTGTGTCTGGATTTTAAAAGCTTCGATGATGGATTCGCGGCAAAGCAGGTTTTCAGGCTTAAAGGAATACAGGAGTGTTGCAAACTGATTTGAAAAAACAGGCAGCCGGGTCCCTTTCTTGCGCAGATCAACTGATAATGGCACCACATAACTGGGAGAGTCGAGCCCTTTGGCACAACACACATTGTGAAATTCTCCCATTACGGAACTGATAAAATATTCGGATTCATTTAAAAATCCGCAGTTTTTTTCAGCAAGATCAAGAAGATACTTTGTCTCATCTAAATCAAATGAAATAATTTGATAATCCAGCCGTGGTTTTATTTTTTGTTTGTATTTTGTGTATAATGAAACCGGCGGTGCTGATGCGATATTGTCAATCCGGTTAAAGAACTTTTTAGCATCCTGCCATTTCGGTGGCGATGATGGGGGATCAAAAAATCGGTTTTTATAACCGCCCGACATTAGATTATTCGTGGGATTAAAATCAGTTTTTCCCATTAAGCTGCCGCCGACAATCGCCAGAAAAGATTCCGCGCCATGGGCATCCATTAATACATGCGCCCAGGTCATAATCACTTTCATACAACCGCCGGCAGTATAAATCAGATCGAATCGGACAAGTTCTCCTTTTTTAATATTCATCGGCTGATTCAAGATATCCCGTTTAAGGGCTTTTAACGTTGCGGGACCGGTGCTCTTTTCCAGATCATGAGTTTTAACTTGCGGGTACGGCAAACCTGAGTCGGCGTCAACTTCCCAATAAGGAATTCTATTGAATAAGCCGCGTTTTAAAACAGCATTGATGATCGGGAATCGTTTTTTTACAAGAGATATTTGATTGCGAAAATCAGTTTCGGAAAATCTGGACGACAATCCGAGAATTATCTGCCCCATATTGCCCGGAGCCCCAAGTCGTCGCATCTGGTAATCAAAGGCCAACATGATGCAGTCAGAACCGTTCAGGTAGATTCTATTCTTTTTTTGTGAGATCATAGATCAGGTCTGTTAGATTCTGAACATTTTTCATCCGGGTTTCGTTTATCTCTTCCTGCGGGATGCAGATATTAAATTTTTTTTCAATAAACATCAACATGTTAAGAAGGGAAAAGGAATCCATTCCGGATTCAATCAGATTTGTGTGTTTATCTAAATGAATTGATGGATCGTAAATTTCATTTTTCAGAAAAAGGATAATCGCTTCTTCAATCCAAAGGGATGTTAAATTCGGCTTCATTTGCACTATCAACAAACGTTAAATAAAATTATCTGGTTATCCACTTTAGTTAAGTGGCTGACCAAAAGCCGCGAGACCCTGAGTGTCATTACGAGGAGTGAGGGACAAA
>PCSG01000265.1:0-474 GCA_002772195.1 Desulfobacterales bacterium CG23_combo_of_CG06-09_8_20_14_all_51_8
CTTACGACCGTCCAGCGGATTTTATCCGAGTAATCGCAACTACCTCTTTCTTTTCTCCCGCAGTGGCGCAGGGACCGCAGAGGGGCCTTTTAATTCCGCCCTTCTCCGCGCCTCCGCATCTCAGCGGGAGAATATTTTCCTGCCCGATCTCAAATTCCAGATTTAATTTTTCGGGGGTTTTTTGGATTTTTTGGTTGCCGATGGTTTTTTCGTCTTTGGCGTTGCCGGCGCCGGAGACCCCCCCCGCGACCACTGCACCGGCCTCCGGGGACTGATAAAAATTTTCCAGCCGGGCCCGGATGCGCTCTTCCAGATACCCGATGCGCAGGGCTGTTTCAATGCTGTGGGACAGGGTTTGCACGAGTTCGTTCACCACCATTTTTTCCGTCACCCCCACATCCTCGGCAATCAGCTCCAGTTCCCGATCTCCGTATTTATCAAAGAAAAAATGGACCAAATCCGTATAAATTTCTT
>PCSG01000265.1:490-813 GCA_002772195.1 Desulfobacterales bacterium CG23_combo_of_CG06-09_8_20_14_all_51_8
GCGAAAATACAGCCAGAACTCATACCCGATGATGATAAAATCTTCCATGTCGCCGGCGTCCAGCATCCTGAAATATTCCGACAAACGGGTTTTAGAAATTGACTCCCAGATCTCATCCCCCATTTCAATGATGTGGGCTTCGTCAAACCAGGCGTTCAAGGATTTTTCGCTGCGCCGGATGGTGCCATCGAGATTTTTTTCAATATAGGTTTTAACGGTTTTTTCCACCGCCAGTTCTATGGGGTGCAGGGTTTTGTTGACCGCGAATTTTCCGAATTTGATCAAAGAGGCGACCCCCGGCACTTTCTGGGCGATGATATTTT
>PCSG01000265.1:989-6915 GCA_002772195.1 Desulfobacterales bacterium CG23_combo_of_CG06-09_8_20_14_all_51_8
TTATTGATGGGCGCCGCCAGGACCCGCTGGCTCATTTCCCCGGCCAGTTCGGTGATGCCTCCGGCAATGGGCATGTCCACGACATTGCGCTCGATCAGGCCGATCACCTGCTCCGCCGAGATGATTTCCCTTAAGGTGATTTTTTTGATCCATTGAAAAACCGCCGTTGCCTCTTCCCTTAGGGTCTCGCGGAATTTTTTGGATTTAAAACGACTCAGCTCATGCCGGACGTGGGCTTCCATTAATTTTTCAAGGGCGGCATCCATGGATTATTCCTGCTCCTGTTTTGTCTGTTCCAGTGTCAAGGCTCCCAGCAACAGGAGGGTGAGGGGTTGAATGACGGGTTCGATCAGGTTTGCGGCGGCCCGAAGCGTTTCCTGCGGCGTTCCCGAGGGGGAAAATCGTTCCATAACGCCCCGGCTGACCAGGGTGATCATGGTTTCCGAAAGCAGACCCAGGGTTTGGGTGCTGCAAGGCAGTCCCTTCCCAGGGCGCTTCAAAATTTCCACCAAGTCCTGGATCAGGGCGCTGATCGCATCGCCGATGGCGGCCCTCAGGGCATCCGCGCTTCCGGTTCGCTCCTGAAAAAACAAATGGAGCAGTCGGGGGGTTTGACGATAGGCATCAGCAAAGGTTTTGACAAACGGCCGGGTCAGGCATTCGATGGCGGTCAGTTGTTTTTGGGAACCATCCCCGGGTTTTAGCCCGGAAAACGCCATTTGTTTGCGGGCCTGAGCCAGCCAGCCGTCCAGAGCCTCCTTGGCCTGCTCCACCATGGCCACGCCCATCTCATCAATTTCCCGAAAATGCCGGTAAAAAGAGGTGGGCGCGATACCGGCTTTCCGGGCCACGGACCTGAGGCTTAAACTGGCATAGCCTTGTTCCGCGCACAGTTCCAGGGCCGATTCAATCAGGGCCTGGCTGGTTTTTTCCTTTTGCTGTTTTGCTTCATTGCGAGAAGCCATGGGCGTCTCCCTCTTAGATGACTTGTTTCCGCCGGTTTCATGGGCGCTATTTTTACGGGTGCTTTTCTTTTTTAGCAGAATTATAGGGGATTTCAAACTTGTTTTGCGCAAATCCCCTTAACCAAAAAACCATCCCCGCCGTTTTTTTGCCAGGCGATTGACTCCTTCCTGAATGCGGTCTTCAATTTCCTTGTATTTCTGATCCACATATACAGTATCGTTGGCACGGTCCGGGTCATTGTCGATATCCACGGGATCGAGGATTTCGGTCCGAATTTTGGCGGGCAGCGGAATGTGCATGGGAAAGGCCTCCAGGGTCAGGCCGAACGGAAATCCCAAAACCAGCGGGGCCATATCGCTTCGCAGCAGCTTTTTCAAGCCAAGCATTTTCGCCAGTTTCCGGCCTTCGGACAGCACAAACACCGTGTCAGATCCCCCGCAGGTGGCCACGGGCACAATGGGCACGCCGGAGCGGATGGCCTGACGGATAAAGCCCTTTCGGCCGCCCAGCACCACCGTATGGCGCTTTCTCCAGGAGCGCATGGCGTCCACTTCACCCCCCGGCCAGATGATCACATCGTGTCCGGCGTCAAATGCGGCCCCGATGGATTCGCGTTTGGCCGGAATCACGCTGAGGTTGCGAAAATACGTCCCGATGCCCGGCATGGCCATCAGCGCATCGTGGGCCGTTCCGTGAAGAACCCGGCGGCCTCTGAAATGACGATACCAGTCAAAACAAAAGGTCCATGCGTCCATGGTCAGCCATGTTCCGGAATGAATGCCGATCAGCATGGACGCCGAATCCGGCAGACGTTCCCATCCGGTCGTCTCCGCACGAAAATAATAGTCCAGAAGAAAGTCCCACACAATCATCTGGCGGTCCATCATCTCCTTGTTCTGGGGTGCGATGGACCAGTCTTCCGTGCGGTGGCTGATGAAGGAGGTGACTTTGTTCGTCAGGGACGGTTTTTCAACGGCAGCGGCTTCCGGGTCGCTGGTAACCAGTTTGAGAATCGGTTCGGCAATGTTTAAGAGGGCGTCGTTAAAAAGATTTTGTCCGGCATCTGTGGTTTGGGTCATTTGGCTATACATGGTAAGTCTCCTTTTATAATAGTAAACTGTATTGAGCGGTAAACATTTTGTGAGGACGTTTTAATTTTTGAATGAAGGTGTCTGGTTTCAGGTGTCTGGAAAATGTTACTGAACCTTGGAATTTAAGACTGACACCTGACACCCGAACACTTTATAACCTTTCCGGACCGGGATCAGGCCGCCGCGACCCAGGCCTCGTCTTCCGGAAACAGTGCGGCCAGTATCCGGGCTTTTTGACGGCTCCTCCGCCATTTTCCGGATAGCATCGGCTCCCGGGCGTTTTGCCGGACATTCTGTCGACCGGTTTCATTCATTATGACCTGAAGTTCAGCGGTCATGGCGTTCAGTTGCTCCCGGATGGCGGCGACTTCAATGCCGATGTGCTGACGAACCTCCTCTTTTGACAGCCCGGCAAGGTCGGATGAACCGATGGCCGGCTCGTACCTGCGGCACAGGACCCGATACTGATCGATTTTTTTAAAAGGAGGCAGGGTGATGTTGATTCCCCGCAGGCCATACGTTCCGGGAACCGTGAGGCCGAAGGGGAGATTGGCCCGGATATTCCAGATTTCCGCTCCCTGATGGGCCATCAGGCAGATGGCGGCGTCGGCTTTTATCGCCGCAGCGATCATGCCCTTGGACCGGAACGGGGCCACATAATCATTAAAGGAAAGCAGGCAGTTGGCCCCTTCCGGCGCCGTTCCCGTGAGGCCGATATCCCTGTTTTTTAAAAGCGCGATGATGTCATCCATGGTATCGGCGTCCGTGGGGGTTCCCAGGGTCCGGCGGTAATAATCCTTGAACCCCGGAATTAAAAACAAGGCCTTGTGAGGAACCATGCCACCGATGATGTCACCGTACCCGTTGTCGATAAAAAATTTTCCCACCAGGGCCGCCAGGGGAATCCAGGCGGCCCCCGGTCCGTGGGATACGATAGCCACGACCGGCCGACCATCCGTTGGCAGCAGAGCTTCCGGATTCATGATCTCTGCCCGCCGGACCAGATGGTTTAAAACAAACTCCGTGTAAGGTTTGAATTTTCGCATGGGAACGCCTTTGCCCTCTGTTGCCGCGAATTCGCGGCCCCGGGTTTTGAATGCTTCGATGTGAGCGGATGCCTTTGGTGTCATGGACGGTCTCCTTTATATTATATTGCTGATGTTTTTCGGCCAGAGCGCCGGGTCTTTAAAAAAACATGTGATCGAATTATTGTTTTCTTGTTTGTAAAAACAATTGTTCGTACATTTGTACGCAAATATGTTCTTTTAATTTAATTGTGTCAAGAACTTTTTTTAAATAATTTTAAAAATATGACGCAATGATGGCTTTAAAGGTAGAACCTATTGAATGTACAATGAATAAAAACAATGCAGATTTGAAAATTCTTGAACCCGGCAAACAGGAGACAATAGCGCCCCCGGCGGATCAAAGAATCGGGAATAGGACTTCCCTGGAAATGGCGCCGACGCGGATCATTGTCGGCGGGTCGGTGGTGACATCCACCACGGTGGACCCAGCGCCGCCGGCGAGTTTTCCCGCATCCAGCACAAGATCAACGCGTTTGATGATTTCGGAAGGCAACTGATCGATAGAGTCCGCGCCGGGATGGCCGGACAGGTTGGCGCTGGTAGCGGTGAGGGGAGTCCCAAGGGAGGCAACCAGCCGGACGGTCACGGGATGCTCCGGCACCCGGATGCCGATTTTCCCGGTCCCGGCCGTTAAACCGGAGGGGACGTCAGGACGGGCGGCAAACACGATGGTCAGACGGCCCGGCCAGAAGGTCTCCATGAACCGGACGGCCGCGGTGGGGATTTTTACAGCCAGCCGCGCAAGATCATCCCTGGCGTTGATCAACACGGACACCGGTTTGTTCGCCGGCCGCTGCTTGACGCGAAACACCCGGTTGACGGCCTCCGGATTCATGGCATCCCCACCGATGCCGTAGAGGGTCCGGGTGGGAAAAATCACCAGGCCGCCGCCTTCTATGATGCGGACCGCCTGAGCAATCAGCGCCGGGTCGGGATCGGCCGGATCGACAAGTCGAATATGGGAATCAGATGTTGAGCGTCCGGGCTTTTTTTTCAACGTCGTCCGCCATTTCTTTTTTATAATCCCGGAGCTGACGCACCAGATCCGGATCGGCCGCGGAAAGGATCTGGACAGCGAAAATACCGGCGTTTTTCGCCCCGGATTTTCCAATGGCCATGGTGGCCACCGGCACTCCCGGCGGCATCTGCACAGTGGAGAGCAGGGCATCCATGCCGTTTAACGATGATGAATCAATGGGAACGCCGATGACTGGCAAAATGGTGTGCCCGGCCAGGGCCCCGGCCAGATGGGCCGCATGCCCTGCCCCGGCGATAATCACTTTGACCCCTTTTTTTTCGGCGGTCACCACAAAATCCACGGCCCGTTTGGGGGTCCGGTGGGCCGAGGCCACGGTGATTTCATAAGGAACATTGAATTTCTTCAACATGTCGACGGCCTGCTTCATCACCCCGTAATCCGACTCACTGCCCATGACAATACCCACCAGGGGCCGGGTTTCAAGGCGTTTCAGCGCTTTTTTTCCAATATCTGTGCGATTATAAGCCCCGTCCCAGGAAATTTTGGAAACCGCGCGATAGGCTCGTTCAATGGCTTTGGCGACTGTGTCCCCAAGCGCCGTCACTCCCAGCACCCGTCCACCAACGGCGACGATGTCGCCGTTTTTCCCCGCTGTTCCGGCATGAAACACCATCACGTCCCTCATCCGCCGGACGGATTCCAGCCCGGAAATGGGCATTCCTTTTTTATAAGCGCCGGGATAGCCCGCGGACGCCATGACCACGCACACTGCCGGCCGAGGGTCAATATCGATGGCGCACTGATCCAGCCGTTCGTCCACCACGGCTTCCATGATCGCCACCACATCGGATTTCAGGCGCATCAACAGGGGCTGCGTTTCCGGGTCCCCGAACCGGGCGTTGAATTCCACCACGTTGACCCGGTCCCGGTCGATCATCAGGCCCGCGTACAACACGCCTTTGTAGGGACAGCCTTCGGCGGCCATGGCTGCCACCATGGGAATCATGACGGTTTGCATGATTTTTTCGTGCATGACCGCATCCACCACCGGGGCCGGTGAATAAGCGCCCATTCCGCCGGTGTTGGGGCCTGTGTCATTATCATAAATGGTTTTATGGTCCTGGGAGGTCGGCAGGGGCAGTAGATGTTTTCCGTCCGTAAAGGCGATAAACGAGGCTTCCTCGCCGGTCAGGCAGTCTTCGATCAGAATTTTCTCCCCGGCGGGTCCGAAGGCCTTGTCTTTTAACATCGTGGCAACGGCGGCGGCGGCCTCTTTCCGGGTTTTGCAGACAACAACCCCTTTCCCGGCGGCCAGACCGTCCGCTTTTACGACCATGGGACCGGGGACGGTATTTACATATTTAAGGGCCTTATCATAATCGGTGAAGGTTTTGCCTTTGGCGGTTGGGATGCCGTATTTCGACATGATTTTTTTGGCAAAGGATTTGCTGGCCTCGATGCGTGCGGCTTTTTTCGACGGTCCGAACACCCGGAGACCCTTTTTCCCAAACGCATCGACAATGCCCGCCGACAGAGGGACTTCCGGACCGATCACCGTTAGATCAATGGACTGCTTTTGCGCAAACGCCGCCAACGCCTCAATGTTATCCGCCGCAATCGGAACGCATTCCGCGGCCTGGGCGATGCCCGCGTTGCCCGGAGCGCAGAAAATCTTTTTCACTTTCGGGCTTTTGGCGATTTTCCAGGCCAGGGTGTGCTCCCGGCCGCCGCCGCCGACGATCAGAATTTTCATGGCGTTTTCCTCTTTTTGAAAACTTCGTCTGTTTTTTCCCGGAGAATTT